>JASFHU010000819.1:0-3000 GCA_050123055.1 Anaerolineae bacterium | reverse complement strand
GTCGCCGTGAGGTTATAGGTCACGTCGCCGGCCGCCGCCGGGCAATCCGAGTAGCTGCCCGACGTCGGAGCGCCATCCCACAGGGTGTTGTTGTTGGCCGTGAGCTTGACGCTGGTCACCTGCCCCTCGACGGTCCATTGGACGTTCACACACTGGTTCGTGGTGATCTGCTTCGGGTCGACGGTAAAGCGCTTGATGACCGGCGCTCCCGCCACGGGTTGCACATTGATCTTGATCGACTGCGTCACGACCGAGTTGTCGCGCAAGACGACACGCAGATAGTAGGTGATGGTCACGGGCGGGCATTCCTGCCTGGTGCCTTCGCCAGTCACGCCGTTGTCCCGCCAATCCTCGCCCTCGGCATAGAAGTAGACCTCTTTGACGTTGTCCACCTTCCAATAGAAGTTCACACACTCGCCCTGATTGATCTGGTCGCGGTCGACGGTGAAGACGATGCCCGGCGTTGGCGTGTTGGTCGGGGCAGGGGTCACGGTGGGACCAGGGGTCACCACGACACTGATCTTCAGCCGCTCGCCAAAGCCGGTGCCCTGGGCGTTGGTCATCTGCCAGATCGACTGGTAGTTGCCGCCCCCCTGTGGCGCAGTAAAGTTCACGGAGACGTCATATTCCTGACCGGGGGCCACCTGGCTCTGTATCGGCGCCGGCTGGCCGGCCATGGGAGTGCCGCTGGAGAAGGTCAGCTTGTAGTTGGAATCCCAGGTGCAGGTACCGGTATTCTTGACCCGCCAGACCTTGGTGAACCGCTGGCCGGGACCAACCTGGATCGGGTTTTCGGGGGTACCCTGTCCGTCGGGGTGATTGACAAAGGTCAGACCATCGATGCAACCTGGCGGTGGGCCTGCTGTGGCGGTGGCCGCCGGCGTGGGCGTGGGCAGTAGGGTGTCGACGTTCAGGTAGCGCTTGGCCAGCTCAGCGATCACGCCTTCGTTGTGCAGGTCGTTCAACACACGGTTGATCTCGGCCGCGAGTGCCTGGGCGCCCTTGGGCAGCGCGATGGCGTAGCGCTGCAGGTTCTGCCCCTGGCCAACGATCTTGACGGCCTCCGCGGCAACCGCTACCTCAGCGGGCTGCAAGTCCACCACTACCAGGTCCAGGCGGTTTTGCGTCAGGTCGCGAACGGCATCCCCGGCCTTTTCGTAAACCAGGAGGTTGCCGGCCGGCATCTTGCCGGTATCGACCAGATCCGTCTGTAGCCAGTCCTGGTAAACGCTCCCGCGCTCGACACCGACCTTGTACTGGGCCAGGTCGTCGACCGAGGTAAGGGTGATGGTCGAGTCCTCCCGGGCCAGGGCTGCATCCTCGCCGACAAAGTAGACGTTGGTAAAGTCGACAAGGGACTCGCGCTCGGGCACGACAGAGATGGCGGCGATGGCTACGTCGATCTGCCCCAGTTGCAGGGCACCGCCCAGGCCATCGAAAGCAAAGTCGCGGTAGTCGATCTGCACGCCCAGGCGCCGACCGATCTCGTCCATCAGCGCGATGTCAAAGCCGTCGATCCTGAGGTCTTCGACATAGTACTCAAAGGGCGGGTAGTTGGCCGCCGTGCCGACGATCATCTTGCCCGCGGCCTGGACCCGCTCCCACGAGTCATCTGCTGCCCCCTCAGTGGTGGCAGTGGCCACGACTGGCGGCGGTGCCGTGGTTGCGGTTGGCTCGGGCTCGCCTGGCCTGAACACCAGGAGGGCCGCGATCACACAGATGGCAATCAGTGCGATGGCGGCCAGCGCGATTAACACGATCTTTAACGCAGTTGACATGCCTCCTCCTTCCTCCGTGGACGTGGGTTCTCCTTCCTCAGTTGGCATGGGTTCTTCTTCCTCAATTGGCGTGGGTGCCCCTTCCTCAGTTGACATGGGTTTGCCCTCCTTCTCTTTTGGGTACGCTTGACGCCTAACAGCTACAGACGCCAATCAGAGCCGATTATAGCACAGAGTACTCGAACGCGCAACAGTCATTTGTACAGTTTCCGACCTGTACATTCGTACAGTGCATGACCTGTACGAATGTACAGGTTTGTCGATGGTTTCCAGGTTTAAACTCGTAGATTCAAGCGGGTTCACATCCGCCGCAAGGTTCGGCTTGGAGCATCGGGTGCATGGCTTTGGGGCATGAGCCCCCTCTGCTCCAGTGGAGCCCGGAGGGCGACCACGGAGGGTCGCCCCTACGGTTTTCGTTCCTGGTGGTGCCCCAAGGGTCATGCGAGCTACCTCGGAAATGCCCCACTCCGGACTCCCCACTCGTTGGGGACACTTTCGTCTGGCATGGTGTACCACGGATATGTTGACTACTCGCGTCTGCGGGATTGCATCAGGCTGTCCCACTCTGATCCGGTCCGGGGCGGCGGGCCCGAGATGGCCTCGAGTGCCCGGCGCCAGGCATCCTTCTCCGAGCCGAACAGCTCGTCCTTGAACCGAAAGTCCTTTTTGCGGATGAACTCGGCCAGCTCGGCGTGAAGGCGCTCCCAGATCGATCTCTGGGCAGCCACCAGGGTCCTGGCCGTGGATGCCTTTCGGGCAAAGGTCAGGGTCAGGCGAAAGTGCTCCAGGCACAGGCCATCGGACTCACGATAGACCTTGGCCAGCGCCCCCGGCTCGTCCAGGTGGGCCAGCAGGGTTTCGGCCAGTTGCTTTTCCAGCGTCTCCTGTTGGACGCAGACGGGGCAGGGCGTTTGGGGCGCGAGGTCGGAGACCAGTTTCTCTGTGGATTTGCCGGGGCGGCCCCGCTCCAGACCCCGCAGCCAGCTTTTGGACGCCCCTTCCGGCCCGTTCTCCCCAGGGAAGGAGCCTATCTCCTTGAGCAGGGTATCGAGGACCCCGTGGCTGATGATGGCCACGCCTAAGGCAGCCCCGACGCGGACGAGCAGCCAGCCGTGTTGGCGGCAGTAGCCCCGGGCGCGGTTGATCTCGGAGCGGGCGTCGGGGTCGGTCACCATCTCCCACAGCACGGTGTCGAGGTAACGATCGGCGCTCTGGGCCACCA
>JASFHU010000818.1:0-3001 GCA_050123055.1 Anaerolineae bacterium | reverse complement strand
TCCGCCAGATCATCCACTATGCCCGCCGGACGGGGTTTCGGAACCGCATCGTGTTCATCGAGGACTATGACATGGTGGTGGGGCGCTATCTGGTGCAGGGGGTGGATGTGTGGCTGAATACACCACGGCGCCCCCACGAGGCCAGTGGTACCAGCGGCATGAAGGCCACGGCAAACGGGGCCCTCAATCTGAGTGTCCTCGATGGCTGGTGGGACGAAGGCTACACGCCCGAGACGGGTTGGGCCATCGGTCGCGGCGAGGAGTATGGCGACGACCAGGTGGCCTATCAGGATGAGGTAGAGGCCAACGCCATCTATGACCTCTTGGAAAAAGAGATCGTCCCCCTCTTCTACGAGCGGGGGCGCGATGGACTGCCGCGGGGCTGGATCGCCAAGATGCGGGCGGCGATGCGCGATCATGCTGGTGTGTTCAACACCAACCGCATGGTGCGCGACTATACCGATCTGTGCTACCAGCCCTCGGCCGAGCGAAGCCAACGCCTGATGGAGGATGACCAGGCACGGGCCAAAGAGCTGGCGGCGTGGAAAGCCAGGGTCCGCCTACAGTGGGGCAAGATTCGCATCGAGCGCGTCTGGGCCGAGGTTGCCGAGGGGCACGAACTCAAGGTGGGCGACCAACTGCAGGTTCAGGCCCGCGTACACCTGGGCGAACTCAAGCCAACGGATGTGGCTGTAGAGTTATTCTACGGCCCCTTGAACGCCGAGGGGCTGATCGTCCAGGGCCAGGCTCTGTCGACCCTCATCGCCCAATCCAAGGGGAAGGGCACCTTTGTTTTTGCTGGCGCAATCGTCTGCCAGACCAGCGGCCGGCACGGCTACGCATTGCGCATCGTGCCCCATCACGAGGATCTGGGCAATCCCTTCGAGATGGGCCTGATCCTGTGGGGCGGGTAGACGCGCAGAGTCTGACGGAACGGCTGATCGGTGGTTGGATCGCGGCCTGGCCTCCCCGGGAGACCGGGCCGCTCTGTTCTAGCTGACTTCCACGATCTCGGCCTGACCAGTGGCAGTATCGTACAGGGCATAGGTTGACAGGCCAAAGCGGCCCATCACTTCGCCAGGGTTGACACGTAGCGTTGGTCCCACCTTTTCGACCACGCGCTCGTGGCTGTGACCGTGGCACACCAGGTCGTAAGTACCACCCCGTGCCAGTGCCTGGCCGATCTGTGGATAGTGGGTTATCACAACCTGGCGGCCGCCCAGCTCCAGTTCGGCGAACTCGCCGTGCAGGGTCACCTGGGAAAAGTTGCCTGCCACCCGGGCAAGCAAGAATTGGTCGCCGTCGTTGTTGCCAAAGACGACGTGAACCGGCCCGGCGAATCCCTCGGCGACCTGGGCCAGGGTGAACGGGGCGCAGAAATCGCCGCAGAAGATGAGGGCGTCGGCCTTCAGGCCAGCCAACAGCGTCTCCAGCTTCCAGATGTTGTCATGGATGTCCGACAGAATGGCTATCTTCATTGTATCTCCTCCCAGTATTTCAACGCCCGCAGCGCCCGCAGCGTGACCCATTTGTTGGGTGATCCCAACTGGCCAAAGCTGGCCCATGTGTTGTCCGGCGTGTATTCGAGCGCCCAGCGGCCCAGCCCATCCCGCTTGCTGCACACGAAAGCCACCACCTCCATCAGCCGGGGTTCGCCATCCACCCCTACCTTGCCCAGGACCTCCAGCAACTCCACTAGATCGGAGGTGTAGCCCAGCGGGAAGCCGAACCGATGCCACAGTGGGCTGGGCCGGTACGCTGCCGGATAGCCTCCGCACACGAAATCTCCACCCAACAGGAACGCTGTACCCTCTTCCAGGACCGACTGCACGGCTGGCGAGCGCTCTTCCCCGGGAATCTCGCCAAGGGCTCCCAGGACCTTGACCGCTCCCCAGGCACAGGGCAAGCCGTCGCGCATCCGGGCTGGTTTGGGACTGCGGGCATTGAACCGGCAGTGGAATCGGTCGCGGATCGCCATCTCGGCCAGGGCTTCCGTACTCTCGCCCAGGCGCGAGTCCTCGAAGCCGAGCTGGCGCATGGCCCGCAGCAGGTTGCCGTTCAGGCAAGCGACGGCTCCCTGGGCTGTCTTCTGGGCTGAAAACCGGCCGTCCGGCAGGCGGTTGTGGCCCAGTACAAAGTCACAAGCGCGATCGAGTGCCTCGATCCGGGGCGCGCCCAGGGCCGCCAGCCAGATTACCTGCCACACCGTGGCCCTGTACTTGGGGCTGTAACCGATCCCCGGTCGCATCCAATACCCTTCGGCCCATTGGGCATCCAGGATGGCCCGTGCCGGTCCCCAGCCAGGAATCGCCGATTGGGCGTCAATCACCTCAGGGTCGTCCATTGAGCGCCCGAGCAGTCCGGTCAGGGTCAAGTATCGGGCCGAGGGATTCTTTGCTTCAAGGAGCCAGGGGATGGGATCGGCCCCGGTCATGCCTCGATCCCTCCCTTTTTGAGTACCTGCATGGCCCGCAGAGTCACCCACTTGCTGGGTTTCTGTCGCTGCTCAACGTCCGCCCAGGTCTTTCCGACGTAGGCGTACTCCATTTTCCAGCGGCCGGCCTTGTCCCGCTTGCTCAGAACCAGGTCGTAGGTGGCGGCAAGGCGCGGATCGCCGCCATAGCCGGCATCCGTCAGCGCGTCGGCTATCTGCAACACATCGGTCACGTAGAATTGGGGGAAGCCAAACCTGAACCAGCTCCGGCTGGGCTTGTCGCTGTAGCCGGCGGGATAACCTGCTGTGGCGGGGTCAACACTGAAGAGAAACTCCACGGTGGCGTCCAGGGCGGTTTGTATGACCGGGATGCGCTGCGCTTCGGGCACGCGGGCCAGGGCGCGCAACACTTTGACCGCACCCCAGCCACAGGGCAGCCGATTGTTGGCCGAGCAGCAAAAGCCCGGCCCGCAAACGCCTGACTTGTAGTAGCGCAGGGCAGCCTTTGTCTCGCCTGCCGCTGCGATCCCTTCTCCGATGGTGAATCGGGCTGTCAACTCGAGTGCC
>JASFHU010000817.1:0-3003 GCA_050123055.1 Anaerolineae bacterium | reverse complement strand
CAGGGGCGCATCACCATCGGCTTCGGGCCGCTGGCTCCCTGGCGCTGCTCGGACGAGACGATGCGGCGGGCGATGAACCTGGCCCGCGATTGGGGCGTGCACACCCACCTGCACGTCGCCGAGGCCCGGGACGAGATCGACATGTTATACCAACGGACCGGGCTGCGCCATGTCGAGTGGCTTCACAGACTGGACGCCCTGGGCCCCGACGTGCACCTGGTCCACAGCGTATGGCTGGAGGACCACGAACTGGACCTGATCGCGGCCAGTGGTTCGGTGGTCATCCACTGCCCGGTCAGCAATATGTACCTCGCCTCGGGCGTGTCTGCCGTGTGCGAGATGCTGTCGCGGGGCATCCCGGTCGCGCTGGGGACCGACGGCCCGGGCTCGCAGAACTCACAGGATATGCTCGAGTCGCTCAAGATCGCGGCCCTGCTGGCCAAGGTGAGCACCTGCGACGCCAATGCCGTCCTGCCCCTGGACCTATTGCGCATGGCCACCGTGGACGGGGCGCGGCTCATGGGCCGCGACGACATCGGCCGCATCGTGCCCGGCGCCCTGGCCGACCTCACTCTGGTGAACCTGAACAACGCTCGCTCCATGCCCGTACACCGTCCCGAGAGTGCCGTGGTTTATAACGCCAGCGGCGCCGACGTGCACACCGTCCTCGTCGAGGGACGCATCCTGCTCGACGCTGGCCAGGTCACAGTCCTGGACGAAGCGGCGCTGCTGGAAGAGTGCCGCCAGGCGGCGCGGGACCTGCTGCGCCGGGCCAACGTCGAAATCTAGATACAAAGCTGCTCCCGCCGGACCACAGTCCGGCAATCCGGCGTGGACTGTAGTCCACGCCGAGCAAAATAAATCTTGATGAAAGGGTAGAATCTGTGGAGATCAAAGACAAGGTCGTACTCGTGACCGGCGGTGCGCGGCGCGTCGGCCAGGTTGTTGCCCTGGCCCTGGCCGAAAAGGGCGCCCACGTCGCCTTTACCTACCGCAGCGGGGACCCCGCGCAGACACTGGCCGGCATCCAGGCCCAAGGCGTGGAGGGCTTGGCCCTCCAGCTCGACGTCATGGAATGGGAGCAGCCCAAAGCGGCCGTCGAGCAGGTCGTCCGGCGCTTTGGCCGGGTGGACATTCTGGTCAACAATGCCTCGGTGTGGCAGTCGGCCCCGTTTCTCGAGATCACCCGCCAGCAGTGGGAGACCTCCATCGGCGCCAACCTCACCGGGCCATTTCTCTGCGCCCAGGCCGTGGCACCCTACATGCTGGAGCAAGAGTCGGGCCACATCGTCAACATCAGCGACCTCTCCGCCCACCAGACCTGGCCCCGCTTCGCCGATCACTCGGCCAGCAAGGCCGGGCTGGAGGCGCTGACCCGGGTCATGGCCGCCGAATTGGCGCCCCGCGTGCGGGTAAACGCTATCGCCCCCGGCACCATCCTGCTGCCCGACGGCGCGACCGAGGCCAAGCGCAACTGGGCCATCGAGAACTCGCTGCTCAAGCGCGTCGGCACGCCCGAAGACGTGGCCCGGACCGTCATTTTCCTGACTGAGAGCGACTTTGTCACCGGCGCGGTCTTTTTCGTGGACGGCGGCCGGGCCTTGGTGTAGAACCGGTCGCGCTTCCCGGTCGAGGATTGGGGAGGTGAGGATGGAGGCGCAGGGCAGGACCACGGTCACCGTGACCGTGCACTATTACAACGTGCTCCGCCTCCACGCCGGGCTGGCCAGCGAGCGCCTGGAACTGCCTGCAGGGACAGAGGTGGTCGAAGCTGTCCGCCATCTGGCCGAGCGGCATGGTTCGGTCTTTGCCGAGATGCTTCTCTCACCATCTGGCGGGCTGGCGTCTCACCTGGTGGTTTTTGTCAACCAGCAGCTCGTCTTCCCCGGCGGGCCGGCCCCGCCCCTGGCCGATGGGGACGAAGTCAAGCTGTTCCCGGCCATCTCAGGGGGTTAGAAGGAGACTGTGATGGAAGCACCAACCAATGAGCCAACCGTTCTGATCCTCGGACACTCCCTCTGGGCTGACACGGCCCAGCCACCGCTGCCTGGTCATGGCCTGGCAGTCTCCGGAGGGCGGATCCTGGCCAGCGGCTCCCACGACGAGTTGGGCGCGCGCTTCCCCGAGGTGCAGGTCATCGACGCGGGCGACTGTGTCATCACGCCCGCCTTTACCAACGCCCATCATCACATGTACGGTGTCCTGGCCCACGGTATCCCGCTGGACGAAGCGCCGGCCGGTTTCTGGCCCTTCCTGGAGGACTTTTGGTGGCCCCGGGTCGAGGACCGGCTCAACCACGAGCTGATCGCGGCGGCCACAGACTGGGCCTGCCTGGAAATGGTCCGCTCTGGCGTGACCACCTTTTACGACTGCCTGGAAGCACCACAGGCCATCCAACGCCCCGTTGGCCTTGGCCCCCTGGATGTGCAGGCCGAGGTGGTACGCCGCTGGGGCCTGCGCGGCGTGCTGTCCTTCGAGGCCACCCAGCGGGTCAGCGACGAGAACGGCGAACTGGGCCTGCGCGAAAACGTCGAGTTTCACGATGCCTGCCGGGCACGGTACGACCTGGTCTCGGGCCTGATCTGCTTCCACACCACCTTTACCTGCTCGGAAGCGTTTATTCGCCGCGCCTTTGCCCTGGCTGCCGAGCGCGGGGCGAGGGTACACATGCACCTGGCCGAGGGGACCTACGAGCCAGAGTATTGCCTGGCCAAGTTCGGCCGGCGCACCGTGGCCCACTATGACCACCTGGAACTGCTGGGACCACACGTGCTGGCCTCCCAGTGCGTCCAGGTGGACGCCGACGAGGTCGACATCCTGGCCCGACGAGGCGTGCACGTCTCCCACCAGCCACTGTCCAACTGCGAGGTGGGCGGAGGTTTCGCCCCCATCCCCGAGATGCTAGCCGCCGGCGTCAACGTCGCCCTGGGCACGGATGGTTATGTCAACAATTTCTTCGAGGTGATGCGCGCTGCCGCCCTCATCCCCAAGGCCCGGCTCCTC
>JASFHU010000816.1:0-3009 GCA_050123055.1 Anaerolineae bacterium | reverse complement strand
CGACCCCTTCCCATGTGCCTCGGGCCTCATAGTACTCGGCCAGGTTCGCGGCGAGATTCTGGAATCCGGCAGTATTGCTGTAGGAGAGGTACTGGCGGAACGCCTGGCCGGCCGTAAGGTCCGCCAGCAGGGCGATGGCGGACACTGTCACCAGGATCACCAGGGCAAAGGCCAGCGTCAACCGCACCCAGAGCCGGTTCATGCCACATCCCTCAGCCGGTAGCCCACGCCAAAGACTGTTTCGATCAGATCCTTGCTCGCGCCAGCGCTGTGAAGCTTGCGCCGCAGGTTCTTGATATGGCTATCCATGGTCCGATCCAGCCCCTCATAGCTGTAGCCAAGCCCCTTCTCGATCAGCTCCATCCGGGTAAGGGCGTGGCCCGGGAACTCGGCCAGGGCCCGCAGCAGGCTGAACTCGGTGGGCGTCAGGCTGACCGGCTGCCCATGCACCTCGACCTGGTGGGCATCCAGGTCGATCATCACGCCCTCGGCACGGACGATGCGCGGTGGAACCGGTTTCCCCTGGGCGCGGCGCAGCAGGGCGCGAACCCGGGCTACAACCTCGCGGGGATTGAATGGCTTGGTGACATAATCGTCGGCGCCTAGCTCCAGGCCGATGATCTTGTCCTGATCCTCGACCCGGGCGGTGAGTATGATGATGGGCAGATCCGCCAGGGTTGGGTCACCCCGGACGATGCGCGTGATCTCCCACCCATCCCGGTCCGGCAGCATCAGGTCTAACAGGACCAGGCTAGGCCGCTCTCGACGGAGCAGGTGCATGCCACTTTTCCCATCGTGGGCGACTTGCACTTGATAGCCGGCCTGCTCCAGGTAGCCGCGCAGCAGGCGGGCGATCTCTTTGTCGTCATCCACCACCAGGATCTGGTGGGCCATCACGCCTCACTCCCCGCATGTTCACTCATCACGCACTCGCAGTCTGGATTATACCACCACCTGCGCAAAAGGTCACGCTTCCTAGCAGCTTCTAGGAGAATGCAAAAAGGCGAGAGGCAAACGCGTTCCCCCGGCGCGCTCACCCCTCGCAGCATGACAGAAGATGGTGGCATCCCGTCGCACGCCTAGCGCCCGAACCGCCACCGCCTCCCCTATTGGCAGGGTGTCCAGCGATCAGAACTCCCGGGCGGGTGCACTCCGCCTACCGGTTCAGATACTATCATATCAGAAAGTTGTGGAGATCTTGTGGAGGGTTGATGAAACCTTCGCAACAATGCCTAGATCCCACGTCTCCGCAGGTGCCCCTCAACGCTCCGGACCTGCGCCAACTCGAGATGACAGGCGAAGAAAACTGGCCACAGTCCACTGGTGTCTGCCGACTGCATACTGACATCTGGCCTCTGTCTACTGACTTGACACAGTGCGGCATTTGGGGTATAATGACTATCGGTCAGTGAGTGACCGCCAGTTCTGTTCCCCACGCCAATTGAGAGGGGGTATGCCTTGAGCACAGCGGAGCGACGAGCACGCGAGAAGGCACAGCGCCGCAAGGAGATCCTCAACGCCGCCAGGCAAGAGTTCTTTGAGCGCGGATTCCACCGTCCCACCGTGGACGACGTGGCAGCACGCGCCGAGATCAGCAAAGGCACAATCTACCTGTACTTTGAGAGCAAGGAAGGGATCCTTGCTCATTTACTTTTAGAGGGCCTCGATCTCCTGGTGGAGGAGATGGAGGCGGTCTGCAACCCGAAAGTCTCCCCCGAAGCCGAGTGCACCCTGCAGGAGCTGGCCAACGCCTATTTGCGATTCTGCCAGTCCAACCCCAGTTACTTTCGCCTGATCATGGCTTTTGACCGGGGGCGCTTTGAGGAGTCGATTTCGACCGAGTTGCACCAACAGGTGATGAACAAGAGCCTGCAGGGGCTAACCCTGCTGGCCGGAAATATTGAGCAGGGCAAGGCGGCCGGCGTATTCCACGTCGAGGACCCCTGGCAGGCGGCCGGCTCGGTCTGGGCGGCGCTGAACGGCGTGCTGGTGCTTATGGGCCATCCCCTGCGCCAGCAACTGCTGCGAAGCGATCTGGAGACCATGTTCGAAGCCACGCTGGACCTGGTTCTCAGGGGATTGAAGGACGGCCGGTAACCAATCGAGAAGGAGGAAAGGGCATGAAAGAAGTTGTCATTGTGGGGGGCGTGCGCACGCCCATCGGCGGACACGGGGGCGCGTTCCGCACCCTCACCGCCCAGCACCTGGCTGCACTGGTGTTCCGGGAGGTGATCGAACGGGTGGGGCTGGATCCCTTGCTGTTCGACGACGTCATCCTGGGCTGCATCGGCCAGCAGAGTGACGCGGTCAATATCGGGCGGGTGGCGGGGCTGCTGGCCGGTGTGCCGGTGAGCGTGCCGGGACAGACCGTGCAGCGCAACTGTGTGTCGGGCATGGAATCGATCACGTCTGCCTACCAGGCCATCCAGGCCGGCGATGGGGAGGTGTACTTGTGCGGCGGCACCGAGAGCATGAGTACCTCGCCCTATGTCGTGCGCGGCGCCCGCTGGGGGCTTAAACTGCGCCACGATACCCTGGTGGATACCCTGTGGGAGGGCCTGACCGACCCGGTGTGCGGCATGATGATGGGCTACACTGCCGAGAACTTGGCCATGATGTACGGCATCAGCCAGTCGGAACAGGACAAATTCGCGGCGATGAGCCACAAGAAGGCCTTCCGCGCCACGCGCATGGGCCGCTTCCGCGACGAGATCGTGCCGGTGCGGGTCAGCAAGCGGGTGGCGGGGCAGGAGGTGGCCTACGAGGATATCGTCCAGGACGAGAACATCAATCCCACCCTCAACGAGCGCAAGGCCGCGCTCTATCCCACCGTCTTTAAGAAGGGCGGTACCGTCACCCCGGCCAATGCCTGTCCCATCAGCGACGGGGCGGCTGCCGTCATCGTGATGACCGCGGACAAGGCGGAGGAGCTGGGACTCGAACCGCTGGCAACCATCCGCAGCTATGCCTATGCCGGCCTGCCGCCCGAGATCATGGGATTGGGCCCGG
>JASFHU010000815.1:0-3011 GCA_050123055.1 Anaerolineae bacterium | reverse complement strand
AGGGCCAGGGATGTGTATAGCCCGGTGCTCGAGGAGGCGGCTACTCCCCGGTCAACGGTGCGTATCCTCCAGGTCCGGTGGTAGGGGTAATCGGTGGACTCGGCCCATTTGAGATCGCCATTCGTGGCATCGTGGTAGGCGATATTCACCCCGCCCGCCACAGCCGCGATGGAGCTGTACTGCCCGACGTCGTTCCCGCTGTCCACCGTCTGGCAGTACCAGGAGTCGCCGGGCCCGCAGTTGCCGCCCGGTTCCCCCCTCATATAGTGAGCCATGCGTAGGTCCCCGTTTGTGGCGTCGTAGTGACTGACGTACACACCGCCATAGAATGGGTCGATGGCCACCGAAACGTGCTGGCCTCTGTTCGTGTTTTCGACGGCATCAACCTCCATCGTGAACCACGGAGCATTCGTCACCGAACTGGTGCCCGCACCAACCTCCTCCACAGGCTCCGGGGGCCGCGCCCCGCGGACCGGGCCCCATCCTGCTGCCAGGAGCAGCAACATCACAGAGGGCATTAAAGCGGAGACATTTTTGCCGCTCATTGCCGCCTCACCACGAAATGCTCATAGCCGTTGCCCATACCTTCATCCTCAATTCCAAACCCTGCTTCTCTGATCCAGGTCCGCACCTGCTCCAGCGACGGGTAATAGTGATACACCGTCTTGCTCGCCAGCTCTCCCGATACCACGGACGCCCCTGAAGCCTGCACACGCTCGTCGGCGAGATCCATCTCGCTCACCACTTCCCCGTAGACCACCGGCAGTCCCCGCGACCCCGCTTGCGCAAAAGCCTCCTCCAGCTCACTTGCGTCCGCTAGCTCCAGCGTGAAATAGAGTACCCCGCCCGGTTTCAGCGATTCCCGGAACCGCCGCAGGATCCCTGGCCAAGCCTCCGGGCAGACGTGCTCCATGGCGTCGATGCAGATCGCCCCCTCGAACGCCTCCCGGAAATCCATCTCCTGCAGGCCCATCTTTTCGTAGCGCGCCCCCGGGAAACGTTCCCTCGCCCGGGCCAGCATGCCCGCCGACAGGTCGATGCCCACCATGCCGTGCCCGGCATCCAGCAACAGCCCATCATACCGCCCCGCCCCACAGGCTGCCGACAGCAGGGTGCTCTCAGGGGGCACCCGGTCCAGGAGCTTCCGGAGGAACTCAAGGTGTGTCTCGTTCGCATACAGCCCAAACTCGACCCAATACAGGGGTGACAGATGATCGTACAACTCTTCCGTCTGGTCCTGCATCTGCCTCAGCCACTCGGCTCGTTCCATCGCCCTCACCTACCTACTCAAAGAACTCCATCCGCATCTGTTCCCCACACAGCAGATCGGCGATCTCTTTGTGGCCGGCCTGCTCTGCCGCGTCGCTTGCTGTGAGCCCCGACGAGTCCTTGACCTCAATCAGGGCCAGCCTTTGAGGCCAGAGACCGGTTCCGGAGAGGCTGAAGATCATCCGGCGCACTTCCTCGAGGTCCCCTCTTTCGGCAGCGTAGAACAGAGCCGTGCGGCCAACCGAATCCTGGGCAAAAAGATCGGATCTCTTGGTCACGTTCGCCTCCCGTCAGCCGAGAAGACGTCCGTCGCCAATCTATCCGTCATGTGGAATCCTCCTCTGTGCAGCCGCTCGTCTGTGTCACACCCATTGAATCCTGGCGGGCTTTCTCTCTATCCACTTCTTGAATTTCGGGACAGGATAGCCGAGCGCCAGGGCGCCGTGTATCTCGTTTTCGGCCGGGATGCCAATCAAGTCGGGGATGCGGCGGCTCCATGCCCGCGACATCGGAACTCTGCAAGCAGCAAGCACATAGCCAGTGAAAAAGTGCCCGACACCCATAGAGTGGGCAAGGAGGGAGGCATTCTGCAAGGCCAGGTGCGCGTCTGCGACCCCAAAGTCAAGGTTCCGCCGTGCGTGGAAGACCAACAGCGCAGGTGCACGATGGAGGATCGGATCCTGGCCGGCCTCAAACTTACGAATGATCCGCTCAAATCCAGGGATCTCTCTCAGCCCAAGTTCCAGTAGCTCCCTGTCCACCAGTGACAGCAATGTCTTCAGGAATAGGTTGTTGAGGCGCCCGACTTCAAACCTGAGATACTCGATCGTCACTGCAGAGACCTGGCTCAAGACTGCACCATCGAGAACCACCAGATATTCCGTGCTCTGCGCATTGTGTGCGCTGGGGGCAGAGCGCGCCCCATCAATGATCTCTTCGAGGGTCTCTTTCGCAAGTGGCTTCTCCTGGAAGGCACGGATCGAACGCCGGGTCTTGAGCAGCTCAGTCACTTGCTCGGGAGAAGGTATCTTGTCAAATTCGATCGGCGAGACGCTGCCAGGCGGGAATGCCGAATGGGATATCGCTCCCGAAGGGCAGATGGCCATACAGTGGCCGCAGGAAATGCAGCGCTCCTCCCCTACCAGTTCGGGCACGGTTGCCCTTTCCCGCTGGACAAATATATCCACCGGGCAGACCACGGCGCACATGCCGTCCATTGTGCATCGCTTGCGATCAATGGCAATCTTGACCATCGCTCCTCCTCCTTTCTATGCTCGATGCCGGTGGCCGGACGAGGCAATCACAGATGCCAAACTTTATTCGGTTGCCAGGATGATCTTGTTGCAGGGCCGGCCGCACTTCTCAACCTCACGAAAGACGGCGTCGATGGTAGGCTCGACGGTGCGTATTTCTGTACCGTCTTTGAGCGTAAGGATCACTTCCAGGCTATGGAACTGGGCAGCCATCTCCACCTCTCCTCTGTGAAGGATCTCAACCGCTGTCTCCCAGTCCACTTGGCCAGGATAAGGCGTGGGCTCGATCTGTGTTCCCCCACAGCCGGACACCAGCAGCACAAACAACAGACACAACAGCCCACTCATGGCTCGCACACGTATTTGCATTTTGGCCCTCCTGTGCCTGAATTACCTGCCTGTTGTGGACGCCAAATTCGTTGAAGTGGTTCCATTCGCTCAGAACCCCTGTCAAGCACATTGACCGGACTATAGCCGCTTTGTGAGAAA
>JASFHU010000814.1:0-3014 GCA_050123055.1 Anaerolineae bacterium | reverse complement strand
GGCGAGGAAAAACAGCTCAACCCCTGGATCCGTTAACCAGACCCTGGCTCCGCTAGCCGGGACAGGCGGACCGGAGCAGCCCCCACTCCCCTCCAGCGCAAGGTCGGGGTTCCAAAACAGAGTTTGTAGGAGGACAATGTGGCACAACAGCATGAAGCGGTGATCGTCAGTGCCTGCCGCACGGCCATCGGCAGATTCACGGGTAGCCTGTCGACCATGCCCGCACCACAACTGGGAGCCGTCGCCATCCGCGAGGCGATCCGGCGGGCAGGCATCGACCCGGCGGTGGTGGATGAAACCTTCATGGGGTGCGTGGTGCCCAACGGCATGGGCCAGGCCCCAGCCCGCCAGGCTGCGATCCACGGTGGCATCCCGCCGGAGGTCGGTGCGGTGACGCTGAACAAGGTGTGTGGTTCCGGGCTCAAGACCGTCATGCTGGCCGCGGGCCTAATCCGTGCCGGTGATGGGGACGTATACCTGGCCGGCGGGATGGAAAACATGAGCCTGGTGCCCTATCACCTGCCCAAAGCGCGGTCCGGCTACCGGCTGGGCAACGGACAGTTGATCGATGGCCTGGTCCATGATGGGCTATGGAGTGCCTTCACCGATCAGCACATGGGCAACTCGGCCGAGTTCATCGCCGAGCAGTACAACCTGACGCGCCAGGAACTGGACGAGTACGCCTACCACAGCCACCGAAAGGCCATCGAGGCCATTGACGCCGGGCGCTTCGAGGACGAGATCGTGCCCCTGGAGGTGCCCCAGCGCAAGGGGCTGCCCCTGGTCTTTGACACCGACGAGTCCCCGCGCCGCGATACCAGTCTGGAAGCCCTGGGCAAGCTGCGGCCCGTCTTCAAGTCCGACGGGATCGTCACCGCCGGCAACGCGCCGGGCATCACCGATGGGGCGGCAGCAGTGGTGGTGATGAGCCGCCGCAGGGCTGACGAGTTGGGCGTCAAGCCCCTGGCCCGTATCACCGGTTATGCGCAGGCAGCGGTGGAGCCTCGGTGGCTGTTCATCGCTCCGGCGCACGCCGTGCGCCGCCTGCTCAAGCGCACCGGCACAACGATAGTCGATTATGACCTGATCGAGCTCAACGAGGCATTTGCTGCCCAGACATTGGCCGACGGCAGGGAACTGGAAAAGGATGGTTGGGATTGGGGCAAGGTGAACGTCAACGGCGGGGCGATCGCCCTGGGCCACCCCATCGGCTGCTCGGGGACACGAGTGCTGGTGACCCTCCTCTACGCCCTGCGGGATCGCGGCCTGAAGCGCGGTATGGCCAGCCTGTGCCTGGGTGGCGGCGAGGCGGTGGTGCTTGCCATAGAGATGGAAGACTGAACCCGATGGCGGACCCTCTGGAACAACGCTCTGGCCCCGGCCGCTGGCTGTTGCTGTTGCTGCTGGCTGGCTGGTTGGCCCTATTGCCGTTGGTCATCACCTCAGCGCTCCAGGCCTTCAACGACAGCCCTCCCTACGCCTTGGTCCAACTGGAGCTGGTCGCCTTGGGCGATCCTGTTCTGCCCGAGTGGGCGCTGGGACTCCTGGCCACGGCGCTGACGCTCGGCCTGAATCTGCTTCTGTTTGTGCCCCTGCTGTTTGCGACCCGGAGACGGGAGGACCCGTTTGCCCATGTCGCCACCATCCTGGTCATATCCATTGCCCTGGTCCAGGCCCTCAACGCGCTGGCTGCACTGGCCTGCCAGCTCCTGGCCGAGAGTCCCTGGGCTTCGACCTCGACCGGCTGCATAGCCGCGGCAGCATTGCGCCTGGGCCTGGTGTTGCCTCTGCTCCTGCTGGGTCTGGGCAGTATCGAGGCGTTCGGGGGCCTCCACCGCGCGGCGCACCGCCAGGCGGGGTCGCTCTTCCAGGCCTGGCGGCGGGTGGGTCTGCGCCTCTGGCTCAACCCTTCGGCGTTCTGGCTGGCGCTGGCGGCGGGAGCGTTCATCGTCTGGCCCTGGGTGGTGGTTGGCTCGCTGGGCAGTCCGGGCACGACGGCAGCCAATCTACTTCAGGCGCTGCCTAACGCCCTGAACGAGGAGATTCTCTTTCGAAGCTTTGCCTTTGCCTGGCTATGGCGGGCGGCGCAGAGCCGGAGAGCAGGCGCGGTGGCCAGCCTGATCCTGTTCGTCGCCGCCCAGGGGGGCACAGCACTGCCCTATGGCGATTGGGAAGCGCTGCTGCGCTTTGGTGCGGCGCTGTTGCTGGGTCTGCTGGCCATAGAACTGACGATCCGGGCAGGGGGTTCCATCTGGCCGGCGGTGATAGTACATCTGTTCTACAACTGGTTCAGCCTTGCCTTTGTGGATCCGCGCACGGTGGACCAGGTCTTCCACTGGGTGGCGCGGGTCTGGGTGCCGCTGGCCGCAGGAGGCTTGGGCCTGTTGCTGTGGCTGGGCCGCAAGGTGAGCGAGCGGCTGGCCCCTGCGCTTACCCCCTTGCAGGCCAAGCGCCGGCGGACAGTCGGGACCATTACCTCCCTCCTCCTGGCCTGTCTCGCCTGGATCGGCCTATTGGCGCTCTACCTGACCACAGGCGCTCCGGGCTTCCACCCCGACGGATTCCTGATCTTTCTTGAGGAACAAGCCGACCTGAGCCCAGCGCTGGCCATGACCGATCCCGCAGAGCGGCGGGCCTGGGCGTACCAGACCTTGGCGGAAACGGCCGAGCACAGCCAGGCGCCGTTGCGGGCCGAGTTGGAGCGACGGGGCGTGGACTACCGATCCCACTACCTGGTCAACATGATCGAGGTTCAGGGCCGGCCGGGACTACGGCACACCTTTGCCGGGGAACCGGGGGTGGACTCGGTGCTATTTCAACCCGGCGTGCGGCGCTATGCCCACCCGTTCCGCATTCCGGAGGTGGATCTCACAGGAGCACAGGGGGTAGAGTGGAACGTCCAGCAGGTGGGCGCCGATCGGGTCTGGGCACTGGGCCACACCGGCCAGGGCGTGATCGTGGGCGACGCCGACACGGGCGTGGCCTGGGATCATCCGGCGCTCAAGAATGCCTAC
>JASFHU010000813.1:0-3024 GCA_050123055.1 Anaerolineae bacterium | reverse complement strand
CTCCTCTATCTCGAGCGGGATACCCATCATGAACTGGCGGATGATGAAAACGTTGACCGGTCCCCAGGCAAAGAGCGCCCCGACCACCAGGGGATCGAAGGTATTGACCAGTTTGAAATTGCGCCAGATCATAAAGCCGGGGATCAGCCTGACCACCCAGGGCAACATCATGGTGGACAGCAGGATAATGAACAGTGCATTCCTCCCCGGGAAGCGAAAACGGGCAAAGCCATAGGCTACAATCGCGCAGCTCAGGATCTCGGCAGCCATCCCAAAGATGGTGATGAACAGCGAGTTCAGGAAGAAACGGTTGAAGGGCAGCGCGTTCCAGGCCTCGATATAGTTCCCCCACTGCGGCGGGATGGGGATCCACACCGGCGGGTGCGCAAAAGCCTGGGCTAGCGGCTTCACAGAGGTGGACAGCATCCAGAAGAAGGGGATCAGCAGCACAAACGCGCCAGCGGTGACCACGACGTAGGCCAGTAGCTTCACGGAGTTGGTCCGGAACTTTTTGCTGCCCAACCAGCGAGATAGAACAACCTGGCCGGTTTCTCTGTCTGTTGTCGTTGCTTCAGTCATGGTCCTACTCCTTCGTTGTCTCATAGTACACCCACGCGTCGGAGGAGCGGAAGACCAATAGGGTGAAGATCATGATCACCACGAACAGTATCCAGGCCAGGGCGCTGGCATAACCCATGCGGAATTGCTGGAAGCCAGCCTGGTAAATGAGGATATTCATGAACTTGCCGGCCCTGGGCGTGGCCCGGATAAAGACGGCGACGGTAAAGATCTGCATAGCGGCGATGATGCCGTTAATCACCTGGAGAAAGATGACGGGTGTGATCATGGGGATGGTCACGCTCCAGAAGCGCCGCCAGGCGTTGGCGCCGTCGATCTCGGCCGCCTCGTGCAGGTGGCGGGGTACGTTCTTGAGTGCCGCCAGAAAGACTACCATGTTCAGACCGGTGATGCCCCATAGGCTGATAATGATATAGGCAGGTAGCACGAAGGGTGGATCGCCAAACCAGTCGGGCGGTGGTAGGTTGAACAGGGCAAAAATCGGTTTCAGGAAAAAGTTGAGCAGCCCGGCATCCGGGTTAAAGAGCCAACGCCACAGGAGGGCCGTGGCCACCGCAGGGATGATGTAGGGGATGTAATAGATGGTGCGGTACCAGCCAACCCCACGGATATCGGCCGTCAGGAGCAACGCCACGAGCAACGAGCCGGCCACGCCGAGAGGAACGCTGAAAAGGGCGTACAAGAAGGTCAAGCGCATAGCCGGCCAAAAGTCGATGTCCTTGGTAAAGATCCGGACATAGTTCTCCAGACCGATCCATTCGGGAGGTTGGAGCAGGTTATAGTCGGTAAAGCTGAGGTACAGCGAGGCGAAGAACGGATAGGCGGTAAAGATCAGAAAGCCCAGGAACCAGGGCATGATCAGTGCGTAACCGGTCGCTGCCTCGCGCTTGACGCCCAGCAAGGTCAAGACCTGGTAGACCACCAGCATGACGATGCCAATTGCCCCGGCGACCGCTACATAGCGTACGATGGTGGGGATATAGTCCTGTAGCGCTTCCTGTAGCATGGCCTTCTCCTCCGAATTGGCAGTTCGCCATCCGTCCCGGGCGGGACATCCTCCTGGACATCCCGCCCGGGATCGTGCATTCGAGTGGGCCGGTGACCGGCTCTTGCGATCTGGCCGTAGGCTGCTGCTAGGGCAGCGTATCTTCCAGCAGTGGCCGCACTTCGGGCGCCAGTGTCGCGGCGTCATCCTGACCGCGGACCAGCGGGTCGACAAAGCGCTCGCCATAGATTGTGGACCACTGGGAGTAGCCGGGATAGTAACGTGCGGCCCGCATGTGTGGCATATTGGCCACGATATTGTCTGCCGAAACCTCCTTGTACGGGGTGGCGGCGATGATGCCCTCCCTCGTCGCCAGCGACTCGCGCGGCGCAGGCACCTTCCACTCGTGGATGGCCTGCGACAGGTCCAGGAATGCCTCCACGGCTGCGTCGGGGTTTTCGGTCCCGGAGAAGATGCTCATGCCCCCGATCCAGGCCCAGGTCTGGCGGTTCACGGGACCTTGAGGCAGCAGGAATGCCTTGATATTCATGCCTTCGGTGCGCTCAAAGTCATCCGCCGCGCCCCCCATGAACATTGCCACCTGGCCGTTCTTCATCATCTCACCAAAGCCCCGCTCGCTGATGACCGACTGCTCGGGCGCGCACAGGTACTTGTTGATCAGGTCCCCCAGGTACTGGGCGCCCTGGATGGCCTCGGGCGAGTCGATGGGCGAACTGGCAAAGTCTTCGCTGATCACCTCGCCGCCGGCCTGCCAGACCCACATCTGTACCGGCGGCCAGCCAGGCACCACGCTGAAGCCATACTGGGCCACGTCGGTGGCGTCAAAGCCATCGTCGCCCGGATGGGCGCCCGCGCCGTCCATGGTCATGGCCACGCAGGCCTCCTGGAAGGTGTCCCAGTCCCAGTCGTTGATGGTCTCGACGTCATAGCCCGCCGCTTCGGCGTGGTCCAGGTTGACGTAGAGCATCACCGGCATGGCGATCCAGGGCAGACCATAGTTTTCGCCACCAAAGGCAAAGCCGTCCAGCGCGCCGGTAAAGTAGTCGTCCAGATCGGCCGCTGGATGGTCGCTGGCAGCAAGATAGTCGGTGAGTTCCAACAGGGCGCCCTTCTCGGCGAAATCTGGCAGATTGCCGAGGTCCATCCAGAACAGGTCGGCGGCGGTCCCGGCGGCTACCGTAGTCTGGAGCTTGGTCCAGTACTCCGCCGGGCTCGACTCCTGGACGATTTCGTAGGTGTCCGCTGTGGCGTTCAGCTCATCCAGGATGGCCTGCAGCTCGTTGGCTTCGTCCACGCCGGCCCAGGTCGCCAGCTTGATCTGTGCCTTCTCGATAGGCTCCTCCGGCTCCTCCACCTTGGGAGGCACCTCGATGCCGGCCAGCGTATCCTCCAGCAGTGGCCGCACTTCGGGCGCCAGTGTCGCGGCGTCATCCTGACCG
>JASFHU010000812.1:0-3025 GCA_050123055.1 Anaerolineae bacterium | reverse complement strand
CGCCCAGCAGATCGTTCCACTCATAGGAGAGTAAGCCCGAGAGATAGTGGCCCCAACCGATAGAGTTCGCTAGATTTCCCTGCACCGCTGCCTTGAGGGTTGCTTCGGCGGTCTGGGCTGCCTCGTACAGGTCGCCCGACAGTATATGCACTAAGGTGAGTACAGTCGGCAACCGGGCCGTCTGTAGGTCAGATAACTTACCATACTGGAAGTAGCTCCGGTCAGTGACCTCTGCAGCCATATCCTTCCGACCAACCCTCTGGTACGCGAGTACCTGATAGCCGACTGTTTGGGCCCGCGCGAACGGTCGTGCTTTCGGTAGGCGTTCGAGGGCGCGCTGGCAATAGACCAGGCACTTCTGGGCGTCCCCTTGCCAATAGGCGAGCATCCCCCAGAAAAAGTCGATCTCTCCCCGAAATGCGTCGATGGCCGGTGGGTCCAACTGCTGAAGGCCGCTTTCCAGCAGGGTTTCGGCTCTCTGCACAAGGGGCAACAGGGCGCCCAAGTTGAGTTGATGCTGAACCACCCATGCCCCGGCCAAAAGGAGTCCTAGGCGCTGTTGCACCAACTCGTCTGGTAGCATTTGTAACCAACGCCTGAGCGTGTGATAACGGTCTTGGCCCAGGGTTTCATGAACATTCGCCTCGATCAGTCTTGCCGCGCCAGTCATATCACCTGCTGCCAGGGCGTGCTGCAAGGCCTCCTCGATGTGTCCGTGGCTAGCAAGCCAGGCACCGGCCCTGGAATGGAGAATCGCTATTTCTTCCTCACTGCGCTGCGCTGCCAGCTCTTGCCGGAGTATGCCTTGAAACAGATGGTGATAGCGATACCAGTCACCTTCGAGATCGAGAGGCACGACAAAGAGGTTGTCCTTTTCCAGGCTTTCCAGGAAGCTCTGGCCATCCAAAGGGATCTCGGGGAAACTACCCGCTCCTTCGGAGACGAGGGCGGCACTGGCTTCGGCACAGCTCACAGCTTCACACAGCGGTGCACAGAAACGATCCATGATCGATGTCCGCAGCAAGAACTCCCGGATGGCCTCCGGTTGTTGGGAAAGAACCTCAGCCACAAGGTATTCGACAACAAGGTAGATGCTCTTCTTCTTGAGCGTTTGCACCAGCTTGCTTTGATCGGGCAGGTTGCGCAGGGAGAGAGCGACCAGTTGCAGGCCGGCGATCCAGCCCTCGGTCTCTGCCTGAAGCACGCCAACCGCTTCGCGCGACAGCTCGAGTCCAAACGTGACCGTGAGAAAGGACTCCACTTCTTCCGGCGTGAAGCGCAGATCGGCAGCGCGCAGTTCCATGATCTCCCCCCGCGCGCGCAGCAGGGGGATGGGCAGCACTGGATCAGTCCGCGAGGCCAAGGTCAGGTGAACCCCCTTGGGTAGGTGCTCGATCAGAAGGGACATTGCCTGAAGGATGGCAGGGTCGCTGATACGGTGATAGTCATCGAGGACCAGAATCAAGATCCTCGGAAAGGCGCCCCGTTGCTCTGGCGCAGACTCGGCGAGGGTCAAGGGTATCTCTTCCATCTCGTTGATAAGCGATGCCATGATCCCTTCCGGTCGCAGCTCCCGGGATGACTCAAGCGAGCTGAGCGTCCTGCCGCAGGCACCGGGAAATACCGTCTGCATGGCGCCGATGAGGTAGGTCAAAAAGACGGCAAGATCGTTATCCCTTTCATCCAGCGAGAGCCAGACGCTGGGGTAGGGGCAGTCCTCCAGCCACTGGTTTAGCAGGGTGCTCTTGCCGGAGCCGGCCATCGCGGAGACGAGCGTCAGCTTGCAGTTCAGACCAGTCCGGAGCTGCTCCAGTAGCCGCGGCCGTGCGACAAGGTTCTCCCGCAGCCGAGGGCGCTGAAGCTTGGTGCGGACAAGTGGCAAGGTTTCCAACACGGTGGCCATCACGTTTCTCCCCGGGGGGATTATATCATACTCGGGGACAAGTGACAATGACACGAAAAGCCGGGCCTTGTTGTCGAAGGCGGCCTGGAGACAGACGCTGTCCTGGGACCGCCCAAACTGGCATCCAAGGCGCCAAACAGATCATCAACTGTGCGATAGTATCGTTACCAGAACCATTGAGCCGCCTGTAGTGCTCGCCGGCCATCTCCGAAAGGTTACTGACTTCAGGGCTACTCGCTCAAAGGAAAGGTGTACGACAGCTTGGCCCCCTCTCGCCCCATGTCGATGCGAGCCACGACTTTTGACAACAGGGCACGCTTCGCCTGGAGGTCTCCCTCGGCTAGGGCATTGTGCATCTTGGTGAGCATACCCTGGACCATCTCCAAAGAGATTGCGGCTGCGCGAGCTTCCTGTTGTGCCGCCAACTGTTGGAGACGTTCCCGCAACTGTGCTCGCTCGGCCTCCCGCTCTGCCAGGCGGGGGCCTGCACTGTCCGCCCCAAATCGCTCGGCCACGTCCAGTAGAGTATCGATCGCCTCCTCGACCCGGGCGATCTGGCGTTCTGTTTCTTGGATCTGTCCCCGAAGCGTAGGGGCATCTCGATCCATCAGATCGTGCACCTCGGCCACCAGAGCAGTCATAAAGTCAGGAGTGAGCACGCGCTTCGTCACCGTTTCAAGGACCACTCGTTCTGGTTTCCTAGCCCCTATCTTTCCGGTAGGGCACGAAGACCAACCCTCGCGCTTCTTGCGCCCGCACAGATAATAGGGCCAGGGCGATCTTCGATGGCCGTTCATGTTGTCCGCGCCGCTGACCATCGCCGCACCACATTCCGCGCAGTAGGCGATTCCCGACAGCAGGTAGGGTGTGTTCTGCCGCATGGGATGGCGCTTGCCCTTCGGCCAACGCTCGCCCTTGGCAGGCCGTTTGCGGAGGGTTGCCTGCACGGCATCCCACAACTCGCGGCTGACCAGGGGCTCGTGGGCGTTCTCAACCTCAAGATCGCCGCACTTGCGGATACCCAGATAGGTCTTGTTGCGGAACATGGTCACATAGGAGCCGAGGGTGCCCATGACGTGGGTGGCCTCGTGGATCTGCTCATAGGATGCACCGGCTGCCCGC
>JASFHU010000811.1:0-3025 GCA_050123055.1 Anaerolineae bacterium | reverse complement strand
GCCCTTCTACACCTCGCTGCAGCTCGACTATGCCCGTTCGCCGGCGCTGCACGCAGACAAACCGTTTTGGCTGCCCGAGATCGAGAGCGGTCCCATCGGTGAGTGGGTACTAGGTCCCACCCACGCCACCACAGCCCGCGACATCCGCCGTCATGGTCTGGACTCAATCGCCCATGGGGCCAAGATGATGCTCTATCAGGGCTACCGCGAGTGGGACCCCTTGCCATTACACTGGGGCGCCCTCGTCGATCTGAACGGGGAGCCCACGGAGCGTTATCACGAGGCAGCCCGACTAAGCCAGGTCGTCCTCTCTCACGAAGCGCTGTTCCTGGAGGCCCACCCGGTCCGCTCGCAGATTGGCATCCTGGTGGACCAGTGCAATGCCATCGCCTGCCAGGGGATGGGCGCCGGGGCCTACCTGCTGCAAGCGATCAAGGGCTTGTACTCGGCCTACTGGTCGCAGGGCTATGGGGTAGAGTTTATCACCCCCGAACTGCTGGCAGAGGGCAAAGGGGCAGGCTACCGTCTACTGCTGATGCCCTTTTTGATGCTCGTCACGCCTGCCTGTGCCAGGGCCGTAAAGGATTTCGTGGCCGGGGGCGGCACCGCGGTCGCCTTTGCCAAGTGCGGGATGCTCGACGACCGGTCATGGTACTGGCGCGACCGGCCGGGCGGTCTGACCGATCTCTTTGGCGCCACCGAGACATGCATAACCAAGGCAGAAGCAGTGACGCTGGCGCCAGAGCCCAACACGCCGGTATTCGACGGAATATCGAAACCGCTCCGGGGACACTGGCACCGGCAGGACTTTGCCCTGGATGGAGATGCCGAGGTGCTTGCCCGCTATCCGGATGGCGCGCCGGGCGTCACTCTGAAGCAGCACGGCCAGGGACGCGCCCTGCTGTTTGGGACGCACTTTGACATCGCCTCACTAACCCAGGGGGTTACGGGACACCACCGTGTCTTTGCCAATCTGGCCGCGATGGCCGCGGTCGAACGCCCCTTCCGCCTTTCCGGCGAGTCGCGGCTGGACGGGCACCTGCTGAACAGGGAGGGGCAGACGGAGAGCGGCCCCTGGCTGTTCATCCTGATTAACCACAGCCCTATGCCAGCCACGGCCCTGGTGAAACTGCCAAGAGTCCCCGGCATGTCAAGTGTGAAAGACCTCTTTGCTGGAAGACTGTTGGTAAAGGAGTCTGGCTCCGATGGGCTGCGCTTTGAGGTGCCGCTCGATGGGTACAGGAGCACAGCACTGTTGATTGAGCAATGAACATGTTGGTGACACACCACTACAGACGAAAACGCCCGGTAGAGACGCTCGGGCGGGGCGTCTCTACAAACCAGGTCCTTCGTTCGGCGAGGAGTGTTCGATGGACAAACTAAGGGTTGGCCTGGTAGGCACATACTTTGCCAACTTTGACGCCCTCAAACTTGGCGTTTACGAGCGCTCAAGGGAAGCGATGCAGTCCCTGGCCGATCTCTTTGACTTTGAGCTGGTTGCGATCGATGAGGGTGTCCAGTCTAGGGAGGAGGCAGAGCGGGCCGCTGCCGAGATCAAGGCGGCTAAGGTTGACTTTTTGTTGATCCAGGCCAGTTCCTTCTCCTTGGGAGACGTGGTCCTGCCCCTGGTCGACGTGGGGGCTCGCCTTGGGCTGTGGTTTTTGCCCGAGCCATCCTTCGAGGGCGACATCCCGCTGAACTCCCTGACGGGATTCAACCTCTTTGCCTCGATCATCCGCCTCCACCTCAAGGAGCGACAGATCCCGTTCAAATGGTTCTTCGGCCAGGCCACGGACCCCCGCTTCCGGCGACGCCTGGAGATCACGGCCGGCGCCCTGGGTGCACTGAAGCGGCTGGGCCAGACCAAGATCGGCCTGTTGGGGGGAGCCGTGCCCACCTTTTTCAACCTGGATTACGATGCGGCGTCCATCGCCCGGCGGCTGGGTGTCCAGATCGAAGGATGCCCCCTGGAGGAGGTCTTTGGCCGGGTAGAGAGCTACTCTGCGGCCGAGGTTGACGAGGTCGTGCAGGCTATGGTGGCCCGGGCCACTGAAGTCCAGGTGAGCGGTGAATGGATGGACCGCACGGCCCGCGTCTACCTGGCCTTGCGTGATCTGGGCAGCGAAGGCCCATATGGCGCCCTCGGTGTCCGCTGTTGGCCCGAGTTCCAGTCCGAGTTGGGCGGGCTGGGGCCCTGTGCGGCCGTCGCCTGGCTCAACGAGACCGGGTTGCCCGCCTCTTGCGAAGGGGATGTGCCCGGCGCGATCAGCATGCTGGCCGCCCATCACATCAGCCGAGCGCCCGTTACGATGACCGACCTGGTGGCCCTGGCCGAGGAGGAGGAGCTGATCCAGATGTGGCATTGCGGCCCGTCGCCCGCCAGTTGGGCTGACGAGGCCGGCCAGGCGCTGACCTATCACCCGACGCTGGATCGGGCCAGCCCGCCCGATGCCCCCAAGAGCGGAGTATCCTCGGATCTGGTGTTTGCGCCGGGACCGGTGACGGTGGCCCGCTTCTCGCAGGACGCCAACGAGTTGTTGCTCTTGTCGGCACAGGTCGTGGAAGGGCCATCCCGTGGCTACCCGGGAAGCCGCGGCTGGTTGGGCCAGTTACACATGAACCACGAGCCCCTGTCCATCGCCGATCTGATAGAGACCATGGCCTACTACGGCCTGGAGCATCACTATCCCCTGGCCCGAGGAGACTGGACCGATACGTTCTCCGAGCTGGCCGCCTGGACCGGCATCCACATCCTGGACAGGATCGCCTACCGGGATTCTTTGGTCCCGGCATCGTTTGAACAACCTTCGAGCAAGGGGGACGGACAGTGAGCCTGGAGACCGCCTTTACGCTGGACACATCAAGCATCAAGTATGGCCCTGGCGTCACGCGCGAAGTGGGCTACGATATGGTGCAACTGGGCGCAAGGCGGGTAATGGTACTGGCTGATCCCCATCTCCTGGACAGCGAGCCGGTATCCATTGTCCTCGGGGCATTGCGCTCTGAAGGCATCGAAGCCTCTCTC
>JASFHU010000810.1:0-3025 GCA_050123055.1 Anaerolineae bacterium | reverse complement strand
ATCGGTTGCGATTCCATTGCGCGGAATGCGAGATGGAGGTCATCTACTAACACCAGGGGGCGTTTCACCCTGCCGCCCCGATGATTCGGCACACCAACACAACAGACCCCCAGGGCCACCAACGCTCGACGCATTGCATCGGGGCGTCAGGCACCCTGAGGGTCCTTATCTACCTCGGAGCGATTCCGTCCTACGGCATCTCGCCCAGTGCTGGCAGGGACGCATAGGCCACGCCCACCATGCTTGGGCCTGTGTGAGCGCCCAGCACCAGCGACATAGGACCAAGCGGAAGCCAGGTACAATCGAACCGCTGATCGACCAGGTTGCGCAGCATCGCAGCCCCGTCAGGATTATGCGAATGGAGCACCTGCACCAACAAGGAACTGCCCGGTTCGTGCTTCTGGCCTATCAACTCCACCAGTTCCCTGACGGCTCGCTTGAACGTCCTTGCTTGCCCTAGCTGTACGTAGGTGCCATTCACCTTTTCCACCCCGATCAGCGGCTTGAGTCTGAGCACCGACGCGATCAGGCCCTTCATGTGGCTGATACGCCCGCCATGGATCAGGTACTTCAAGTCATCCAGGGTGTAGATGCTTTCGCTGGCCGCTCCGATGCGCTCCATCAACGCCAGAACCTTGTCCCTCGGCCAGCCTGCCTTGAACGCCTGGGCAGCCGCACGAACTTGCCAGCCCGCTGCAGCGGACAGGGTTTTTGTGTCCACAAGGGTGACGTTCGCCTCCGGCACCATCTCTGCACCTGTTCGGGCCGCGTTGAAGGTACCGCTTAGGCCCGAGGTCATATGGATGGACAGGATATCCGGATCGCCGTCCGCCAGCCGCCGGTATGTCTCCGCAAACTCACCCGCCGAAGGCTGCGACGTGACCGGCAGGCCGTCACTCTCCTCAAGCAGGCGATAGAACTCCTCCGTCTCAACATCCACTCCCTCGCGATACGATTTCCCATCAAGCGTGACCACCAGGGGCACAACGTGGACGTTCAGATCGGCCATCTCCTCCTCGGTCAGGCCAACGTCGGTACCACTGTCTGTGACAATCTGCATATCTGATTCCTCCGTGCGCCTGTTCTTACCAGCGCGGGCGGTCCCGATCGGTCCGCGGCTTGGCCTTGTCCACCCTGATCTCGCGGCCATCCACCGACTTGCCGTTCAGCGCACCGATCGCCTCCTGTGCAGCCTCCTCCGTCGCAATCTCTACAAAGCCAAAACCCTTCGAGCGGCCAGAGTAGCGATCGGTGATCACCCGGACCGATTCAACCTCACCATACTCTCCGAACAAGGTCCGCAGGGCATCCTCGGTCGTGTCATAGCTCAGATTGCCAACATAGATGTTTGTAGTCATGGCTCCCCTTTACCAACCAATCACGACCACGTCCGTCGCTCGTGGCCCTTTCTGGTCCTGATCCACGGTGAACTCGACCTTCTGCCCCTCTTCCAGGTTGCGAAAGCCTTCCCCACGGATCCCTGAGTAGTGGACAAAGACGTCCCCGCCGCTCTCCTGCTCAATGAATCCGTATCCTTTGGCTCCGTTGAACCACTTGACAGTTCCCGACACTCGCTCAGACATGTTTCTACCTCTCGTACAGTTTTGTTAGGATGGTGCACGGCTGGCCCACCTATGCAAAAAGCGCCCAGACTTGTAAGCCTGGGCGCTCATCATTTTGTGATCGAACCAGATTCTTACGCCATCCTACACGCGCATCTTACAACATTCTCCCAGAACTGTCAAGTCGCTCCCCATACTTCGGAAAAGCTACTGCACAGCCATCGTCGCGAGTTCGTCCATGGCGTGTGCCGCCACCCATCAGACAGGGACACCAGGAGCTCCACCGATCTCTGCTCGTGCCGGACAACAGTCCAGCACACAGAGGACGTTGCCCCCTCAATCAGGGACTAAAGAGCCACCAAACTCCCCATCAGCGAGATCGCAGCAAAGCTTATCACGCCGACCACCACCGCTGCCCCTAGCCCCACGAAGAAAGGCTTGATCCCCAACCCCTTCAGCGTGCGCAGATCCGTGCTCAGCCCGACTCCTGCCAGGGCCACCACCAACAGGTACCCGGCCCACCTCTGGAGCCCCGTATAGATCTCTGTCCAGGCAGCCTCGTCCCAGATCCCAAAAGCCAGTCCGCCTAGCTTGATGCCCGCATCGCCCACCGATCGAAATACGGACATGGCTACAAAACCCACCACAAACAATGGCAGCAACCTGAAGAACCCACCCCCCTTGTTAGGCCTCTCCTCCTGATCCCTGCCAGCGTGCCCGCGGGCGTGGTACAGGGCCATGAACGGAATCACCGCCGCCATGAACAGGTTGCGTACCAGCTTGGTGACCGTGGCCACGTCCAACGCGACCGGAGATGAGAACACGTCGGCGTACACCTTGGCCGCGCCTACCACCTGGGATGTATCGTGGATCGCTGTCCCCAAAAAGAGGCCCACAGACAACGCCTGCCCGCCAAAGATCAGGTTTGCCAGGTAGGGATAGACCAGCGTGGCCGTCAGCCCAAACACCGTGATCACCGCCACCGCGTAGGCAACCTCTTCGTCATCAGCATCGATGGCCGGACCGGTGGCTACAATAGCACTTACACCGCAGATCGAAGTGCCCACCGCGATCAGTGCCCCCAGCCGTGCTGGTAGATCGAGCCATCTGTTGATACGCGTGGTGAAGAACAGCGCGCCAGCGACACAGATGACCACGATCGGCACCCCATACGCCCCCAGTCTAAACAGATCAAAAATCGTCAACCGGATCCCCAGGAGAATGATCCCCAGCCGCAGGACCTTACCCACCGTGAACTTGAGGCCGGGTCTGAGCAGTCCGGGAATCGGGATCACAGCGCCAAGGATCAGGCCTAGCGAGAGGCTCAGCATCACCGCCGAGATCGGGCTCCTCTCAAAACCCAACAGAGAAACGCCGATCCAGCGGCTCAGCACGACACTCAGCCAACCCAGCAGGACCGCTGCTGCCAGGCCGGGCAGGAGGGTCGGGGCATCTTTGATTCG
>JASFHU010000809.1:0-3029 GCA_050123055.1 Anaerolineae bacterium | reverse complement strand
GAACTGGCTGTTACTGCTGGTGATAGGCGGGCTTTTGACCGGCTTTCTGGTGTTGCGCACGCCGGCCAGTGCCGTGAGCACCGTCAGCGAGGTAGACGCAGTGCTGCAGAACGGACAGCCCACGCTTGTGGAATTCTATACCAATACCTGAGGTTCCTGCCTTTTGGCGAAACCTGTCGTGGACAGGTTGGAGCGGGACCTGGAGGGGCAGGCAGACGTGTTGCGTCTGAGCGCCCTGAGCCCCATCGGCAGGCAGGTGGGGGCACGGTACGGCGTGCGTGGCGTGCCGACCTTTTTCCTGTTCGATGGCGATGGACAGATGTTGCAGTACCAGGTGGGCCGGTTGGATGCCGACCGGGTGAAAGCGGATATCAACTCGTTGGGGAGGTGAGTCGATGCCAATCTATGAATATACGTGCCAGGATTGTGACAGTCAGTTCGAAAAATTCGTCCGTTCGATGACCTCGAACGTCGCGGTCACATGTCCCCACTGTGGCGGAGTACATGTGAAGAAGGGCTGGTCGGCCTTTGCCACCAGCAACGTCGGGAGCAGCCTGGGCGGATCAGCGGCCCCGGCCGCGAGCTCGTGCAGTCCCGGCGGCACCTGAGGAATTTCTTTCTGAGAGCCGTTGGCTCTCACCAGGCTGGGCGCGCCGGCGCACCGGTCAAGGTATCCAAGCAAGAGAGAAGCGGGACGTGATGTTTTCTGAACAGGTAGAAAAAGAAATGATGGCCCGCATGCGGCGCATTGAGGGCCAAGCGCGGGGCGTGCAGCGCATGATCTCTGAGGAGCGGGATTGCCTGGAGATCCTGACCCAGTTGGCGTCGCTGCGCTCGGCGGCCTATAGCGCCAGCGTGGCTCTAACGGAGCAATATGCGGTGCAGTGCGTCCGCGACGCGGACCCACAGGCATCGGCCGATGAGACGGTGCGCGGCCTGGTGGACGTGCTGCTGCGGACCCCTCACTAACTACGATAAGAGAGGTATCGATGGAGATATTTGGCTTGAGTGGCGACTTGCTGCTAACCATCCTGCTGGTGGTGGGGTGGATCGTTCTGATGCGTTTTGTGTTGCCCCGGATGGGCGTCTCCACCTGAATGGGCCAAGCCTGCAACGCGGCGTCGCCGCGTGACGAAGAAGAGGAAGGGCTGGACCAACCACTGGCCTGGAGCGACCAGGAGAGCGAGGCCAACAGGATCGCAGAGTGAACAACAGCTAGCACCCTTCGACAAGTGCCCTTCGACGAGCTCAGGGTGCTTGCCGACGGGGGCTTGCTCCCGAGTCAAGCGAAGGGCGCGAGCGGCAATGGATTGAGGGGGCGGTATCCTGATGGGTACCGCCTTGTTGTTTAGACAAGTTGTGCACGCGAGCTGTCAACTCGATTGACAGGCGTTCTGGCCCGTGGTATAATGACCCCTGGTGAAAAACTTCTCACAACGAGGAGGGGGGAGCATGTTGGACAAGGGACGTCCTGTCTATACCATTGGCACTGCCGCCGAGATTTTGAGCGTGCACCCTCGCACGCTGCGTCTGTACGAGGATGGGGGCCTGGTTCGTCCGGCGCGCAAGAACAACCGGCGGTTCTACTCGGCCAACGATCTGGAGTGGATCAGTTGCATTCGCTATCTTCTCCACGAAAGGGGCCTGAACCAGGAAGGACTGCGGCGCCTGTTGGCCCTGATCCCGTGCTGGGATATCAAGGGCTGCTCGCCTGAGGCGAGGGTCAACTGCGCGGCGTGGCAGGATCGGAGCGCACCCTGCTGGGATATCGCTCGCCGGGCTGATACTCAGCCGAACCAGTGTTACAGGTGCGAGGTCTATCTGTCGGCCGTGGAGCAGGTCCTCGATCCCCAGGAAGCGCAGGAAGCGCTGGCCTATTCCCTGGCTGATTAGCCAGCGGAGCAGCTTCCCAGCCGGCGGACCCGACCTGGAAGGCCAGGCCCAGCAGCGCTGAAAAGTGACGCTGCTGGGCCTCTGTTTTTTCCTCTTGACTTCCGGTACTTGTGTGTTCCAAACTTGTTTCATTCCCCACACTAGTGGTTTCTTTACCCGTATCCTTTTCAACATTCACGCGGTATACTAGATAGGGTTGGTCTCAATTGCCCATGGCCTAGCATGCCATCAGGCATGGTATGCCTGTCCCCGATCATTGAGAGGCACCGCATTGAGGGGAAGCCAGCGAGCGGTCAGGTGCAAGCTGGCTGGCAAGGAGATCGTACGGGCACCCCAGCCTGTACAAGAGTACAGGCGTACCTGTACGAATGTACAGGCGCACCTGTACGAATGTACAGGCTGGGACCTGTACGAGTGTACAGGCACAAAACTGTACGAATGGCTGATCACACACGGACCGATTTATGCTATAATGATGTTAGAGTCCGTGGGAGTTCTATTGTCGTCATCAAGATGCCTTGCGCTCCCCTCGTGATCGCAGGGCAAGACACCAAAGCATCGTAGTAGCGTGACAGGGAGAGAGGGAGAGGAGGTGGTGCCAACAGACCTTTGCATCGCGGCCGCTGCTTGCCCCCAAGCGAGCAGAATCTGTCTGCCTGACGACCAGCAGCCGGACGTTGTGAAACGTCCCTATTGCCCGTGTCAATAGGTGCGGGCTGAATTCTACTCTATCACCAAACACACTACACAGCAAGGAGGACACAGATGTCAAAGAATCTAGGAAGATGGACGATCTTGGTGGCGGTCACTACCCTGCTGGTGGGGCTGCTCATCGCCGGGCAGGGTCTAGCCCAAACCGGGCCGACTGCGGCGCTTGGCGAGAAACTTTACTTCGATACCACGCTTTCTGATCCGGATGGCCAGGCGTGCGCCAGTTGTCACGAGCCGGCGTTTGGCTTCGTGGATCCCGACAACGGCATACCGGTGTCTGAGGGTGTCAACACCGGCCTCTTTGGCACCCGCAATTCGCCCATGTCGGCCTATGCCATGTACGCCCCCATTTTTCACTTCGACGGTGAGCTGTGGATCGGCGGCCAGTTCTGGGATGGCAGAGCCAAGGGGGGCACTTGGCCAGA
>JASFHU010000808.1:0-3030 GCA_050123055.1 Anaerolineae bacterium | reverse complement strand
CCATGGTCAGCGACACCGATGGGGACTGGGAGAACATGACTGGGGAGTCGGGGTGGGACAACATATTGCTCTCCTTCCATCCCACCCGGCCCGAGCTGGCCGGACGCACCCTGGCCGACATCGCGGCTGCCAGCGGGGCAGATCCGCTGGAGACCGCGCTGGACCTGCTCCTCGAGTCAGAGGGCCAGGCCATGATCGTCGATTTCTGCATGGACGAGCGTGACGTTGCGACCATCCTGCGCCATCCATCCACCATCATCGTCACCGATGCAGAAGCGCTCGCCGCCGATGGTCCCCTCTCGTTGGGGACACCTCATCCCCGCGCCTATGGCACCTACCCCCGCGTCCTGGCCCGCTATGTGCGCCAGCAGGCGCTCTTGACCTGGGAGCAAGCCATCCACAAGATGACCGGCCTCCCCGCCGCCCGCCTGGGCCTGCGCGACCGAGGCCACGCACGCGAGGGAGCCTATGCCGACCTGGTGGTCCTCGACCCGGACACTATCGCCGACACAGCCACCTATGCCGAACCGCATCGATACCCGGTCGGCATCCACCACGTGCTGGTCAACGGGCGCTTTGTAGTCCAGGATGGCGTCCAGACCAAAGAGCGACCCGGACACGTGCTCAGGAGATAGGGAGGACCGGCGGTATCTCCCATCAGTTTGTAGTAGCGACTTCAACGCTTGGTGTGAATTGCCTTCTGGAGTGGAAGGCAAGGAGTCCGTTCGCCGAAGGTCTCTGACCGAGGCGGAACTGGGCTCGGTCGGGAGACCTTCGCCCATCGAATTGCGGTGAGCTTGTAGTGGCGACTTCAGTCGCTTGTTGCGCGAGAAGAACCACCGAAGTCCTTGCTACCAAGATCTCACAACTTGCGCACCAGTGTGCTAGCGTCGAGGCCGGATCAGGTTCCTATAGATCTGCTCGATGTGCGCCGGCCTGGTCCCGCAACACCCCCCAACCACGCTCGCGCCGGCTTCCAGCCAGTCAGCCACGTGTAGCGCATAGCTTTCAGGATCCAGCTCCTGGCGCAAGGTCAGCCAGCCGTCGCCCTCCTTGTCCCCGTCGAGGGCCCAATCCTCCGGGATCGGCGAAAAGGTGTTGGCATACCCACCGACGTAGCGGGCTCCGGTAGCCAGCAGCTCGGGCAGCGCCTTGGTAATGCTCTCCGGCGCGCAGCAGTTGACCAGGAAACCGCTCACCGGCAGATCAGAGATGGCCGCGACCGCCTCCGTGAGGGTCTCGCCACTCCTCAGCCGGCCCGATCGATCCTCGTGTAGGGTCCACGACACCCAAACCGGGATCCCCGCCTCGCAGGCGGCCCGGGCCGCCGACCTGCCTTCGGCCGCACTCGACATCGTCTCGCACAGGATCAGGTCGACGTACGGCGCCAGCAGTTCCGCCTGTTCGCGGTACAGGGGCTCGATCTGCTCGGCTGAGCGTACCAGGTCCGGCCGGTAGCTGCCATACAGCGGCGGCAACGAACCGGCGACGAGCACCGGCCGTTCTACCACGGCGCGAGCCTCGTCGGCCAGGGTACAGGCCAGGGTGTTCAGTTCGGCAAAGCGATGCTCGATATCGACCTTGGCCAGATCCCGGCGGATGATGCCATAGGTATTGGTGGTGATCAGGTCCGCTCCGGCCAGAATGTAATCCTGGTGGATCTGGCGCACGGTCTCGGGGGCAGTGAGAAGCGCCTCGGCTGACCAGATCGTGGGTGGCGTCTCGACACCCCGAAAGCGCAGCTCGCGTCCCAAGCCGCCGTCGAGCAACAACGGGCGATCAAAACGATCCAACGAAAGCATTCTCCCCTCCTACCGAACGGGTAGCCTGTCAGGTCTTCGACCGTCTGTCGGTAAAACGCTGCACGCGCTGGATGACAAAGGTGCCCCGCAGCCTGCCCTCCGGCCAGGAATAGGTAATGGCTCTGACCGCGCACACGTCTATACGCCGCGGTCGGAGTGCAGGGTATCTGTTGCGTTGGCCATCGCCCTTATCCCCGGAGAGGTTGTTCCACGACTGGCCAAGGCGGGCAATAGGAGTCAAACCTTGATGCACGTTACCCGGCCTCCTCAGCCCGTTTTTGGATGCGGTCTAACTCACGCTCAACTTCCTTGTCCAGGGGCAATGGCTCGTGGCTAGCCAGAATCTCCTCCACCTTTTCGCGAGCCTCTTCCAGCAGCCCGGGCCGGCCAGCGGCCTCCCAGCCTTCAAAGGTGTCGTGTACGCCAAATCTGCTGACATACCACTCACCACTACGGATGCCTTTGACTGTGGACATCTCGGCCAGGTAATTGCCACCTGGCCCGACCTGGTCGATGACCTCCTCTAGCCATTTGCTGTCGTCGACGGCGATGCCCTGTCGGGCGCGTTTGTACAAACGAAAGACCTCGACGTCGATCATGAGTTGTTCGAGGCTGAGGATCATCGCGCCACCCAGCAAGCCCGGCCCGACCAGGATGTCGGGCCAGGACAAGGCGGGCAGCATCCCCCCCGCGGCCCGCTCGTAGCCGGCCTGGATGCCGGGCACATGATGGTCGGTGCCCAGGCCGGACGCTTCGGCGGGCAGGCCATAGTAGCGGGCCATCTCAGTGCAGGCTGCGCCCATTAGCCCACTCTCCATTGCCCCAGCGCTGTACCTCCCCGTGCGCGGATCGATGACGGCCAGGACCGGCGCATAGATGAAGGGCGTGCCCGGCGCCGCCGCCTGGAGCAGGCAAAGCATAGCCATCGTCTCGCAATTGCCAATGACCATCGTGGCGATGAGGCTGCCGGGCGCGGTGGCGCCCATGAGCGGCATGGGCATGACGGCCAGGGGGATGTCCCAGCCTAGCAGCGCCAAGTAGGCGTCCGTGCGCGGCCCCTCGATCATGAGCGGCGACTGGGGGCAGACCAGGTACGACAGAGGATGCTTGCGCCGGATCGTTTCCTTGTCGCCAAAGATCGCCTGGAGCACTTCTACCAGCCAAGGGCCCTGCGCGGAGTTGGACGTAGAATCTTGCACGTGCTTGGAAAAGTTGCGGAACACGCCCC
>JASFHU010000807.1:0-3031 GCA_050123055.1 Anaerolineae bacterium | reverse complement strand
GTTGAAGGCCGGAATGATCGTGTCCTGCCAGATGCTCAAGTCGTCATTCCGCCAGCTCTCGATGACCAGGCTGGCCTTCTCGGCTGGCTCTGCAGGCTCAGCTTCTGTAGGTTCGGCCGCTGCGGGTGCTTCTGTTGCTGGCGGCTCCGTCGCTGGCGGCTCGGTCGCTGCGGGGCCACAGGCCGCCACCAGGATTGCCAGCATGCTAGCAATCACCACAATAGACCACAGTTTTTTACGCATTTTCTTTGTCCTCCTCATGTTTCCGTCTCTGATAGAATCTGTATTCAAGGCGCTACTTGGTTCGACATTTGGGTTTGCTCTCTTCCCACCTCCTCTCCTCTTGCGTCCCGGCATCCCAACTGCTCTAACCAGGCATAGTACACCAGAACGCTCGCTATCCCAGTACTCTTAATTGCTCCATCACATCCTGGCCAAAGCGTTCCAGGAATCCCTGTACGTAGGCCTGGATACTCAGCCCTGGATCTCGGATCAACGGGCTGAGATCCATGGCAAAGGCCATGCCAGTAGTCTCGTCCACCTCGTAGGCGGTATAGTATGTCGCATTGCTCCGTCGCCGGCCCAGGGTCGCCAGGTCGTAGCGCTTGCCATAGATCTGCGAATCAAAGACACCCAGCAGTGCCGCCTGCAAGTACTCGAGCCCGGAGACATCAAAAGCAACCTTGTCCGTGTCCCGCAGCCAGTCCAGGTTGCGCCACGCTTCGCAACCGTACAAATGCCGTGGGCGTTGCTCGGCCGGCAGCCGCCGGATGGCTTCAATCACTCTCAAAGACACAGCCACATGAGTGCTGTGCTTGTCGGCCAAATTGTGAGTGTAGACCACCTCGGGCCTGGCCAACTCGAGCAAGACCACCAGATCCTCCACTGGCGCGCCATGGCTGCTATCCCGCACTTCTGAACTGGGATAGTCAAGGAACACCTGGGCCCCGTATTCGCCGACCACAGCCGCCTTCTTCTGTTCTTTGCGGCGCACCGTCACCATCTCATCCTCGGTATAGTCCTGGGTCAGCCGGTTGCGGGGCGCCCCAGCCCCATCGGTAACGACCACACCGCAAAACCACCGGGCCTCGTCCCGAAAACACTCCAGGATCCCATTGAATGCTATGATCTCGATATCGTCCTGGTGGGCGCCAATGGCCATGTCTGTTGTCCGGGCCAGGGCTTTCTCAGCCACAACCCCATCAGGACTATAGACCTCGGCTGTGCTCACCCCAAACCTCACAAGTCCTCCTGCTTCAACGCCGGTAGGCTGGCTGCCGCAATCGACTGTCCCACCCGCCGGCTCTTCTCATCTGGTAGATGGATCCGGATCTGTGCGGCAAGCTCTGGAAACTCGGTTTGTAGCACTTTGTCGGCCCCTTCTAGAATGAGCAGCCCTCCCAGACCAGACGTGCAGCGTCCCAGAATCAGCACGTGTTTCAGTTCGTAAAAGTCGGCATAGTGGGCAATGGCGTAACCCATATAGATGCCCATCGTCTGCCAGATCCGAGTCGCGCCTTCATGTCCCGACTCTAGCTTTTTCTGCACGAACCTGAGCTTCTCAGCATTTGTCGCATCCTGCGGGATGGTGATCTCGGCCTGTGGCGCCAGGCGGAACACACATTGCTGGGAGAGATACCTGGCACCAACCCCTCTGTCCCCTGACCACCCCTCCACCGGAGCATCAGGACTGTAGTCAATAGGCGCAAAGGCCAGTTCGTTCAACCAGGAAGTGATGTTGCCATCCATCCTGACGTAGCCGCCTGCCTCGCTGGACCCGAGCGCGATGCCCAGGACCCCGTTATCCTTCAGCGCCATCGAGCCGGCCAGCGCAGTGACCTCCCCATCGTTCACGATCTCCAGCGGAACGCCCATCTCGTCGCCAATGCGCAAGAACAGGCTCCGAACTTCATCGAACCGTTCCTTGGGGATACCCCGGAAGAGTGAGGCAACCCTCGGTCGATTGTCTATGTACACACCGGCAGAACTACCGCCGATGGCATCGACCCTGGGCATCTTGGCTGCTGCTTTCGTCAGTGAGGCCATGATCTCTCGATAGTGATACTCTGGATCGCTTTGGATGCCGGGCTCCCACACCACCTCCTCGCTGTACACAGCTTCACCGTCGATGACCGCCGCCGCCTTCCGATCCGACGCACCCAGGTCGAATCCGATGCGGCATCCCGCCAAATGACGGCCCAGAGGCCGGCTAATCTCTCTCTCAGCCGGAACCTGAGATGGCTCGCAGGTGACCACACGAAAGGGCTCATTGTAGATATGGTTGCCCAGAAACTGGTAGTCGAAGGCCCGACTGCCATCCGGTGCGTAGCATGCTTTGATATACTCGCCAACGCTCGAGGGTCCGCCCACATATACTTTGTTACCACCCCGTTGCCAGAGCAGCAATTTGAGCAACCGTTCCGCAAAAAACGCATTTGCCTTGGCTCTGGGATCCTCCTCGGCAAAGACTCGGGTTTCGAAACGCGACACAGAGCCGCCTGGACGTTCCAGCCCGAGCACCAGAGGCACCCCTCCACCCGAAGCTTCAACCTCGGCCCAAAAGGCATGGTTGGCCAGGACCGCTGGCCGAAAGCCACCATCGAGCGGTGGAAGGAGCACAGGCTTGACAAGGCCAAGAGTCTCACTCATTCAAGTTTCCCTCTTTTCCACCACCAGCATACCTGAGAATCTGGACATGGTCGGTTACAATCCCCACGCTGGCTGAGAGGACAGACCCAACTCACGGGTCAGAACCAATGCCGATGCTCCCACGATGACGATATCGGGCTCCATGGTCGAGATAGAGACCTCGGTCTGGCTGGCGACCAGTGCAAGCAAGCGTCTGCCCACCTCATCCCGGATCACGTCTAGCAGAAGGGGTCCCAGGCTGGTAATACTGCCAGCAATTAGAACGCGCCGCACACTGAGCACCCCGATCATATTGGCGATGACTCCACCCAGATACCGCCCTGCCTGCTCGATCACCTGCCTGACCGCCTGGTCACCTGCCTGGGCAGCTCGACAGATCACT
>JASFHU010000806.1:0-3034 GCA_050123055.1 Anaerolineae bacterium | reverse complement strand
CGCTGGCCAGGAAGTAGCTTAAGAAAAGGTCCAGATCCTTGTCGTGTTCATCCAGAGATAGCCAGGCTGTGGAACACTCTAGCGACTCAAGCCAGGAGCTGACCAACGTGGTCTTGCCGTAGCCGGCCGGGGCAGAGACAAGGGTGAGCGGCCGCTGTTGCCAGCCGTCAAGTTGCTCCAAAAGCTGCGGCCGGGGTAGAAAATCAGCCTGGAGGGGCGGCCGGTACAGTTTGGTTTGGATGATAGGAAATGTTTCTGCCATACTTGCGAATCCTAAAGAAGCCTGGGTCTTTTTCGGTCGCCATCGCATTTCAAGGACAGATTATAGCACAATGGAGTGGAATGGTCCAGCGCTGATGGAAATTGCTGAGTAGGCAGAAAAAGACTTGACACAGTGCGGCATTTCGTGTATAATGACTCTTGGTCAGTGAATGACCGCGAGTTCTTTCTCCACCACGAAAGAGAGGGGAACTTGACGACCGCAGAGCGACGAGCACGAGAAAAGGCGCAACGCCGTCGGGAAATCCTCGACGCTGCCCGGCGCGAATTCTTTGAGCGCGGATTCCACCGCCCCACCGTTGACGATGTCGCCGCCCGCGCCGAGGTCAGCAAAGGCACAATCTACCTTTACTTTGAGAGCAAGGAAGAGATCCTTGCTCATTTGCTTTTAGAGGGCCTGGATCTCCTGGTATCCGAGATGCAGGCTAACTGCGGGCCGGTCTCGGCCGCGGAACCCGAATGCAGCCTCGAATCGCTGGCCAACTCCTATCTGCAGTTTTGCCAGTCACATCCCAACTACTTTCGGTTGATCATGGCCTTTGACCGGGGGCGCTTCGAGGAATCGATCTCTGGAGAACTGCACCAACAGGTGATGAACAGGAGCTTGGAGGGACTGGGGCTGCTTGCCGAGACGGTCGAGCTGGGCAAAAGTGCAGGCGTGTTCCACGTCGACGATGCCTGGCAGGCCGCTGGCTCGGTGTGGGCCGCACTGAACGGGGTGCTGGTTCTGATGGCCCACCCGCTGCGCCAGAGGCTACTGCGCAGCGATCTGGAAACCATGTTTCAGGCTACCTTGGATCTAGTCGTGAGGGGTTTGAAAGACGGTCGGTAGCAGGAGCTAAAGGAGGAAAGGGCATGAAAGAGGTCGTCATCGTCGGGGGCGTGCGGACCCCCATTGGTAGCCACGGCGGTGCGTTTCGCACCCTGACGGCGCAACACCTGGGCGCTCTGGTCTTTAAACAGGTAGTTGAGCGGGTGGGCATAGATCCCAAACTGTTCGACGACGTCATCCTGGGCTGCATCGGCCAGCAGAGCGACGCGGTCAACATCGGTCGGGTGGCCGGACTGCTGGCCGGGGTGCCGGTGAATGTGCCGGGCTACACGGTGCAGCGCAACTGCGTTTCGGGCATGGTCTCCATTTCCGCCGCCTACCAGGCCATCCAGGCCAGGGATGGCGAGGTGTTCCTCTGCGGCGGCACCGAGAGCATGAGCACGTCGCCCTACGTGGTGCGCGGCGCCCGCTGGGGCCTCAAACTGCGCCACGACACCTTCGTCGATACGCTGTGGGAGGGGCTGACTGACCCGGTCTGTGGCCAGATCATGGGTCTCACCGCCGAGAACCTGGCCATGATGTACGGCATCAGCCAGGAGGAACAGGACAAGTTTGCCGTTCTGAGCCACAAGAAAGCATTCCGGGCCACGCGCATGGGCCGCTTCCGTGACGAGATTGTCCCGGTGCGGGTCAGCAAAAAGGTGGCAGGCCAGGAGGTGGCCTACGAGGACATTGTCCAGGACGAGTGCATCAACCCCACACTCAATGAGCGTAAAGCCGCCCTCTATCCGACTATCTTTAAGAAGGGGGGCTCGGTAACGCCGGCCAATGCCTGCCCCATCAGCGACGGAGCGGCGGCCGCCATCGTCATGACCGCCGACAGGGCCAAGGAGCTGGGCCTCGAACCGCTGGCAACCATCCGCGGCTACGCCTACGCCGCCGTCCCGCCCGAGATCATGGGGCTGGGGCCCGCCTATTCCACGCCCAAGGCGCTCAAAAAGGCCGGGCTCAAGCTGATCGACATCGACCTCATCGAGTTGAACGAGGCCTTTGCCGCCCAGGCCCTGGCCGTCGGCACAGAATTGGAAGACGAGGGCTGGGACTGGAACAAGGTCAACGTCAACGGTGGAGCCATCGCCCTGGGACATCCGGTGGGCAGCACCGGAACGCGTCTGATGGTGACCTTGCTGCACGAGATGATCAAACGCGACCTGTCGCTCGGCTTGATCACGGCCTGCGTGGGCGGCGGCATGGGCGGCACCATCGTCGTCGAGCGAAAGTAGGAGGTGCAGGATGGCAAATGTAGCGATGTGGACGGACAAGAAGGTCAAGGCCGCCTTTGAGGCCAAGGCCAAAGAGCGCCTGGAAACGCTCCAGGCCGAGCTAAAAGGCCAGGCGGGCGTGGTTGCCATCGAGCCGGAGAGCGGTGATTACTTTGTCGGGGCAACGCTAGGCAAGGCCGACGCGGCTGCCTACGCCCAATACCCCGACACGTGGGTCTATTTCGTCCGGCTGGACGACCCACAGGCAGCCATCGCACTGCCGACCTGGTAAACCTTCTACTGCGGGGACACCGGGAAGACAGAGGGAGCCAGGATACCCGGGGAAAGCCCCACGTCCCCTGCGGCCCTGCAGTGACAAACAGGATAGGAGGGAGAAACTATGTGGATTTTCAAAGCAGGTGTCATCGGTGGCGGTTTCATGGGAGCCGAGATTGCTCAGGTGATTACCTACTCCGGCCTGCCGGTCGTGGTAAAGGACATCGACCAAGGCCAGCTCGACCTAGCCCGTGAAAAGGTGGAGAGCATCTATCAGCGGCGCGTGGATAAAGGCAAGATGACACCCGCCCTGATGCAGGAGAAACTGGATCTCATCGACTACACGCTGGATTATGACGAGTTTTCCGATGTAGACATCGTCATTGAGGCAGTCCCGGAGGTGATGAAGGTCAAGCAGCAGGTCTATAAGGAACTGGACGAGGTC
>JASFHU010000805.1:0-3038 GCA_050123055.1 Anaerolineae bacterium | reverse complement strand
GATGTGATACACAAGCTGGTTCTCCTCACTCCCCAGGACGAGGGGCCAGCCACCGCGCAGTACATTGTCGAGAAAAGTCTGGCGCGTGTAGGCGTCAAAGAGGGGCGATGAACTGTGGGTCACGACGACGTCGGTGAGTTCGTCGGCGAGCTGGTTGGCTTCCCGCCGTTTCTGCCACACATAGGCTGGCCGTGAAAGGCGCGCCCGCTCGCGATGGATCAGTTCGATGTTGCCGGCATGGCCGATGATGCTATACAGCGTCGTCGCTTCCCCTGGCTCCAGGATGGCGCTCGCACCGAAAAAGCCACAGGGCGTCCGGCCGGTGGTGATCTGCCGTCGCTGGCACAGATCGGCCAACGGCTGGGCGAGGAAGCCATCGGGTGCATTCAGGGCTGTGTTCTGTCCAAAGACGACAACCGGATCGACAAAAGGCAGCAGCCGCCGTCCCGAGTCATCGAACGCCAGGTAAAAGTGCCCAGCCTGGATCTCGCTCACCTCAGACGTGTCGCCAGCGCTGGCTCGGAAGCGGTAGAAGGGTACACCCTCTTCAAGGTTGAACACCGCCATCCAGGCCTCGATCGTGCGGCCTATCTCCTTCAGCCCGAGATCGTCCACGCCGTAGGGCATGACACGCGGCATGCCATCGAGCATCTCCAGCCTCAGCGGCTCATCTCCCAAATTGGTCACCGTCACCTGCCGAACCAGTCCAGCAAAGCTTTCGCCGGGCAGCGTGAAGTAGAGCACGTTCGTCTGAAGTCCGTGTGCCGTACAGATACTTTGCAGTTCCAACTCGTTCATACCGATGGACATCTGCGAGTCATCGGCGACATGCCACGGTGAGAATGGCTCGTATAGCTCCGTTTCTTCGCCACGCTTCAGCTTCAGAAACGTGCGAAAGCCGGTGTAGGACGTGGTCTGGTAGGCCTTGTTGGCCGGTTCGAACTCTATGATGGGGTTGTCCTTGTTCTTCACCCCAAAACTGGCAATGGCCTGGCCCCGATTCACGTAGAAAACCCATAGTGGGATGCCAAGCGGTCCGGCAATACCCGGCAAGAAGCTGGCAAAGGGACGCCGGCTAGCATAGTCTCGGATTACAAACCGTCCCCGTTCGTCGCAAGAGTTCTCCATCTTTCCTCTCTTGATCCTAGTTGTCGCATGTGAACGACCAGCCTGGAACAGTCCGGTCACTCATGGCTTCTATCTTGGTCCGGTAGCGATGTGTGGAGTGTGCTGTCAGGCTCTACGAGAGCGCTGTTTGGCTCTCTCCTGGTCTTGAACATATGCCGCCACTTCCGTGTGCGACGGACTGTTGAGCACTCCCGGAAAACGCTCACACACCATCCCCGCTACGGCCGAAGCATACTGAATGATTCTGTCGTCACTCCACTTCTTCAGCATCCCGTAGATAACTCCGGCTCGAAATGAATCTCCTGCTCCTGCACTGTCTATCACTCTTACGCGATAAGGCTTGAACCGTTTGATAGACTCCCCTTTTCTACCATACAAGACCGCCTCACTTCCAGCCGTAAACACGACCAGCCCCTGCGCACGCGCCTGGTATTCGGAAAATAACTCTGACGATGGGGCGTGTGGATATTCCCGACACCGAAATTCTCCGGACACGATGACCGCGGCAGCGGCAGTTGATAATGCATGATGATAGGGACAATCTATGGAGACAAATGGAACGCCCAACTGGGTCGCATACTCACCTACCAAAGCGCTCTCGGCTCGAAATGGTGGATCCACACAGACTATCTGCGCTTTGGCCAAGTCTTCGGTCTGTGGAATATTCCACTTCCGTTTCGTAAGTAGCAAGTCAAGGTAGTTGCCAAAGATGGTCCGACTCTTGTCGTCTGAAAAAACAATCTCTCGCACCCCGGAGTAGCCCTTCTTGACTTTTAGCCGCCGGGCATCAATCCTGTAGTCTTGGATTGTTGTCAGAAGGCGTTGTCCATCCAAAGTATCTCCAAGCCAGTTCCCGTCCAGCAACACTCGCAATCCCAACTGGCTGAGAACAATCGCAGAATTGAGAGCTTCGCCCCCTGTCATTGAATAGGTTTGTGCGATTTCCGCATAACCGTCAGATGGGGGGAAGGGTTGGCGGAGTAGATGGAGCGTACTTGAGGAAATCACCCCGTAAGCATAAACATCTATGTTATTCACAGGTTTTTGATCCCCGTTGCCGCGCAAGACCTACCGGCCTGGACCCTTCTGCTCACCAAAGTTATATAGCTCGGCCAAGTAGCGATTTGCCGCGGTAGTCCACGTAAAGTCGTGTCCATTCCGGTCCCTGGCACGCATCGCGGTTTTCAGCAGCTCCTGCCAGCAGTCAGGACGTTGGTGATAGGTCTCGAGCGCTCTCCCAACCGCGTGGAGCATCTCCTGGAAATCGGGGGCTCTGAAGACAAAGCCGTTTCCCGTTTTGGACGTCGGGTCAAAGTCCTGCACCACATCTGCCAGCCCTCCGGTCTGCCTCACAATCGGTAGGGTCCCATAGCGCAAGGCCATCATGTGGGGCAGCCCACAGGGTTCAAAGAGAGAGGGCATCAGGAGCATGTCGGCGCCGGCATAGTGCAAGGCTTCAGGTGCAGCTTTCCAGGAATCGGAAAAGGCAATCCGTTGGGGATGGGCGCTGGCCAGCTTCTTTAACGGTGTGGCATAGCGCTTCTCACCCCAGGCGATGATGATGAATTGTACCGGCCAATGGTGGCTCCACTGCTGCAGTCCCTCGAGGATCAGGTCAAACCCCTTCTGCTCTGTCAACCTGGACCGCACCGCTATGACCGGGATCTCGGCGTTCACCTCAAATCGTGTCTTGAGGACCCGGTTGCATCGGTCTTGCAGATAGCACTTGAGGTCATGCTTTTTCCGGAGGAGGCGCGGATCGCCGATGCCGTACGCCCAGCCCGCGATGCTTTGTCCACCTGCGGGCGCATAGCTCTGCTTCCAGTCCTCGTCGACAAACTGCCAATCCTCGCCTTCTCCGATCCGCCCCGGATCATACGAGTCATCGATGCCATTCCTGATCCCAAGCA
>JASFHU010000804.1:0-3051 GCA_050123055.1 Anaerolineae bacterium | reverse complement strand
TACTACACTGAGACCTGTGGCTTCACCGAGGCGGATTTCTTTGTTGCAGAGCAGGATGGAGTGCGTTGTCTCAGGACTCCACTACTACTCGACGATTCGGGCGACCTGACCGTCACTGATAACGATCGAAATGCCGCAGCGATGTAGTGGTAGATCTAGCGCAAGCAGCTTGGGCTCCTCGACGCAGGCGCAAGATGCGTTGGTGAGCGTAGACTTTCGATGGAGAAAAGGCACCCATTGACTAACTGACTGAACGACAACGATAGTGACTACGGTGCAGGCTCAGGCAGGAAATCTGGGAGGAGTGCGGAGAAGATTGTGCGGACCGTAGGAACCTCGAGGAGGGAGGTGAGATCATGGACCATAGCCAGCAGGCAGAGGCAGCTTTTCCAGACGAGTCAACGCTTCGAGTCTGGGAAGACATGCGCAGTGAGGTCTTGCATGAACTGCAGGAGGGTGCAGAAGTGCCAGACGCTCTGCTCGATTCCATTGCAGAGCTGGCAGCCAAGCTCAGAACTTGGCGTTCCATGAATAGGGTACCGCTGCTAGATGCTTCAAGTCAACTGCAGCCAGGGTAGCAGTACCCGATACAAGCCGTGTCGGTGCTATTACGCCTGGAGCAAGGATCTCACACTGGAATGGCAGAACTGGAGATTGTGACGTTTCCCAATCCCATCCTGTTGAGCAGAGCCCTGGCAGTCGACTGGATCAATTCGCGTATTCGGCGTCTGACCCAGGATTTGGCGGAGACAATGTGTTCTGTCTCTGGCGCTGGTTTGGCTGCGCCACAGGTTGGTGTCCGCAAGAGGGTGATCGTGGTGGATGGGGAAAACGATCCCCTCGTGCTGGTGAACCCCAGTATCGCCGCTGCCGAAGGGGAGCAGGTGGGATTGGAGGGTTGTCTGAGCGTGCCCGACCTCGTGGGTGAGGTGCGCCGGGCTGAATGGGTGATGGTGAACGGGCTAGATCGTCGAGGCTGGCCGGTCAGCCTGGAGGGCGAGGGCCTGCTAGCTCGCGTGCTGCAACACGAGATCGATCATTTGGACGGCATCCTATTTGTCGCCCGCATCGAAGACCCAACCCAGCTCTGGAGAGTGAGTGAACTGAGCGCAGCGGCTGAGAAGGAGGCTGCCCTCATCTGAAGACTATACTAGAGGGACAGATTCTGGAGGGAAGGCGATCCGTGCGCTATACCAGGAGGGGATAATGGCCACCAAGCTCCGACGCTCCCGTTAGACGCTTGAGCACCAGTAGAAGGCAAGGACAGGTTTTTGTGTACCTACAGAGGCTGGCCCAGCGCAGCATCCATTTTGCACAGCGTCAGACGCATGATTTCAAACTCATGTTGGGGCGTCGGACACTGCATGGGCTGGCTACTGGTCTCACTACACAGTACAGCTCCATCTACGCCACGTTGCTGGGGGCCAATCCAGTGCAACTGGGCTCGCTGCAGAGCGTGGGCAACGCCGTTGGCGCCCTGGCAGCCCTGCCTGCAGGCTGGTTCATCGACTTCTACAGCCTGAAGAACGTGTTTCTCATGGGTACCGTAATGCTGGTAGCGGCCAGCCTGCTCTACTTTGCAGCTCCTGTCTGGACCTGGCTCTATGCGGCTATCGTCATCTACTACTTGGGCGCGCGCATCACCTGCACCGCCTGCACGGTCACCTGTGCGGCGGAGCTGCCCAATGAAGGGCGCGCTACTGGGCGCGGTCTCTGCCGAACCCTGGCATCACCCGTGGCTATCGTCACCCCGCTACTGGCGGCCTGGCTCATCTCTCGCTTTGGTGGCATCAGCGTTGAGGGCATTCGTCCGCTCTTTGCCGTCCAGGCGCTCATCTTTGTGGTGATACTTGTACTCCTGCTGACCCGGTTGTCCGCCGCTCATGCTCACCGCGGGTCTGGCGACCGTCACCGGATTCTCTCGAGCTTTGCGCAGATCTTCCAGCAAGGTCCAGACGTGGTACGTTTGCTGCTGGTGATGGGGCTCATGGAACTACCTTGGACCATAGCCCAGCCCTTCATGCCGGTGTATGCGCACGAGTTCAAGGGCGCCAACGAGTTTGTACTCGGTGGCATCGCAATGACCAGTGTCCTGGTGCCTATGGTGGCCTCGATCCCGCTGGGTCGCCTGGCTGATCGGCACGGCCGCAAGCGGTTGCTTTTTTCCATTGCTCCACTGGGCTATGCGGCCAATCTGCTCTTGATCCTTGCCCCGGTGTCAGGCGTGGGCGCGTCACTGTGCCTATTGCTCTACGGCGTACTCTTTGGCTTCAATAGCATCGGCATGGCCCTGGCCTCCTCGATGGCGGCTGAGATCATGCCCCAGGAGCAGATGGGGCGCTGGATTGGCGTCGTTGGCCTGTTCCGAGGTCTGCTGAGCATTCCCGCTCCCACGGTGGGCGGGCTGATCTGGGAGCACATCGGCCCGCGATACGTTTTCCTTGCAGCCATCGGGATTGATGTCTGCTTGTGCTTGCCACTCCTGGCCTTTACTCGAGAGACATTGCATCTGTCGAGAGAGTGAAAGTCGAGGTGCTGAAGATGGCGGATATGGCCTATCTGACGTCTGGAGATGGCTGCATCATATCCTGCGGGATGTTGCACCCAGAGATAACCCACCTGCGGGAGATCGGCTTTCTCAACGCGCGCCGGATCCTGTTCACACCGCCGGGCCTGCATGCTCTGCCAGACAAGCTGGAGGAACACCTGCTCAGGCGGCTGGCGCAAGCCCGCGAATGGTGTCCTGACCACAGAATCGTGGTCGTGTATGGCAAAAAGTGCTACGTTACTCCCGATGCTCCACTCCGTCGCGTGGCTTCGATCCTGCAGGAATCGGGCCGAGGGATCGTCAGAGTCCAGGGAGATTATGGCTACGACATGTTGGCTGGCTTTGGGGATCGGCAGCGGATTAGTGGGGGCAGGCAGGACAAGGTACTGTGGTTCACACCGGGCTGGCTCAAGAGCTGGAAGGCTGTCTACCAAAAGTACTTCCACTGGGATGATGCGGATGCCAATGCCAGCTTTCCGGGCTTCTACGACAAGATCATCGTC
>JASFHU010000803.1:0-3058 GCA_050123055.1 Anaerolineae bacterium | reverse complement strand
CGGCCGCGACCTGGACGCCCTCAGAGAGGTGACCGTGCATAGCCCGGTGCCCATCCTGGCCGACGAGAGCCTGACCAACCCGGCCTCGGCCCTGGAGATCGCCAGCCAGCGCGCAGCCCACGGCCTGAGCGTCAAGCTGGCCACCTGCGGCGGGCTGCACTGCGCACGCCAGGTGGATGCCATCGCCCGTGCGGCGCGTTTGGATACCATGGTCGGCTGCATCCACGAGCCGGCGCTCCTGATCGCGGCGGGACTGGGGCTGGCGTTGAGCAGTCCGAACGTCCGCTACGGCGACCTGGACGGTCACTTTGACTTGGTTGACGATCCCACCGTGGCCGGCTTTACCTTTGAGGATGGCTGGTTGGTCGCCCGCGACGTGCCTGGCCTGGGCTGTACGGTGGACCTTTGATCTAGCCAGCGACAGAAGGTTCCAAGCCCGGCTCTCGGGCACACCAAGCGAGGGGAACTACTGCGGCTTTGACAGGGTGCTACTGTAACACTATAACACCCTCCGCCGGTGCCCCTTCTGGAGGAGGGCATTGTCGATGGTCTTTGCCCAGAGGTGGGATGGGTGAAAATGCGGCGAAAGTGTCCCCTTTCCGCCTTGGGGTGACTTCACGCCATGACGAAAGTATGTTATAATGCCCCGGACAAGTCCGGGGCTCCAGGGCCTTGAGCCTGTCGAGGGCTTTCTGGCTTTGAGCAGCCCCGTGGACACAGACACTGGTGACGGCCTGTGAGCGTCTACGAGGAGGGGGAGCATGTCTGAGGAACAGCCGCGGCAGCGTGGGGAAAAGCCGGAAAAGCAGGGGGAGAAGGAAGAGAAAAGCTGGGACGAAAAGTGGCGCCGCGATCCGCTCAGCGCCGCGGTGTGGGCCCTCATCCTGATCTGGGCCGGGTTCGTACTGCTGGCGGGCAACATCGGATTGCTTGCCTGGCTTCCGCTGGAGCCCTGGTCCCTGTTCTTCCTTGGCGCCGGAACGATCCTCCTGCTGGAGGCAGGCTTTCGCCTGCTCTCTCCGTCCTACCGCCAGCCGGTGATAGGCACAGCGATCATAGGCGTCGTCTTTTTCGCCGTGGGGCTGGCCGGCATCGTGGCCTGGGAATGCATCGTACCGTTGGCCGTGGTCGGCGTTGGCGTCTATCTCCTGCTTAGGGTCTTTCTCGGGCGTCGAGAATAAGGTAGTAGCCGACAGTTCGCAGCCCGGCCATGAGAGTCGGGTTGTCAGAGCCGGCCCAGATTCATGGTCCGGAATTCGTTCCAGCCGTACCGCAAAGGCGTCCACCACACGTCGCGGCCGATGCAACGGAAGTAGGGCGGCTTGAGGGCCAGGATGCGGTCGCCGATCTTGTAACGGGGCAGGATGGGCGTCGAGACGACCAGGTTGCCGGTCTCGTTGGGGCGCATCTCGTGCAACATCTTGAGGCCAGAACGGGTCTCGACCTCAAAGAAAAAGAGGTCATAATTGGGCACCCAGGCCCGGCGCTCGTCCAACTGCTGGCCGAACATGCCTTCGGTGGCGCCATAGATCTCGCGGATAGCGACACGCCCATAGAGGGCGGTCAGCGAGGCTTCGTAGGTGGTGTTGATGCCCGGCACGCTCCCCAGCGTCATGATCTGCGTCTGCCACAGGTCCTTGGGATAGACCTGGTGGGTCTTGTGCAGGTAGCGGCCAAAATGGACGGCTGTTGGGGCCACGCCGCCGACCAGAGTCACATTCTCGTCCTTGCATTTCTGGTAGGCAAGCTCAAAGCGGGCATCCCAGTCGCTCTGCGTCTTGCCGCCGCCCAGGGCGTCAATCTCTTCCTGGGTTGGGGCGGAGCGAATGGGCGTCTGGGCCGACACATACTTGGCATAGATGCCCGAGCTGTAGCCGTACTCGAGCGCCCGGTCGTCCACCTGGACGGTGCCCACCACCGAGGGGAAATTCAGGTTCAGGTTGACGCCCTGGAAGAGATCGTAGCGGCCCGAGGTGGCCACATAGTTCATCATGGCCCGCCCGGCGTTGATGCGCATACGCATATCGGTGGGTGTCATGGGAATGAACTTGGACTCGCCCTGGGTGGTACCGCGGGTGATGGCCCAGCCGATGGGCTCCTCGTGGAGGAGAAGCTCCACCTCGCCGGCCATGACCCGCTCGATGAGGGGCTTATAGTCGTCGTAGGTGGCGGCGGGGAAGGCGCGACGATAGTCCTCCAGGGTCTCGATCTGGGAGGCGCCATTTTCGCGGCCATAGCCGGTCTGAGCGTAGACCTGTAGCAGTCGGTGGAGGACTCCCTGCTGGGTCGCCTCGGGCTGGGCCACGGCCTCGTGCCAGGGCTGCAGGAAGCCCTTGAGTCTCTCGGCCGGCGATGGGGCTGCAGTGTCTGTCATCGGCTTGCCTCCTTGGTTATGACCACGTTGCCACGGAGACCAGTATAGCACAAGGGTCGCGGAGGTGCAAGTGGCTCGCGGCTGGCCCTTGAGATCGCTGCAAGGTTCGTGATTCTGCTACACTGGACCAGTCTGCCCAAGATCGTAGCAACTGAAAGCGGTTGAACGGCTTGACACGGACTGAAAACGCCCCGCTTTGGGCAAAGACTGGTCCAGTGTGGTTGCTGTCTTGAAGGTGCGAAAGGTAGGACGGGTGCATCACCTATTTGAGGCGGACCATCCGCTGACCGAGATTCCCTTTGCCCTGTTCGACGTAGAGACGACGGGCCTCAGCCCGGCCTACGGCCATCGGGTCTGCGAGGTGGCCTGCCTGCGTCTCTGCGATGGCGTCGAGCTGGGCCGGTTCGAGTCGCTGGTCGATCCCGGGAGACCGGTTACGGCTGGCGCATTTGCCGTCAACCAGATCACCTCCCAGATGCTCGTCGATGCGCCCCTGTTTGAGACCATCGCCCCTGCTCTGTTGGCGCTCATGGAGGATGCGGCACTGGTGGCCCACAATGCCCCGTTCGATCTGGGCTTCCTAGCCAAGGAGCTGGAGTTCGCCGGGCTCTCCCCGCCCGAAGGTCCAGTGGTGGACACGTTGGCACTCTCGCGGCGCATCTACAGCTATGGCTCGCACAGCCT
>JASFHU010000802.1:0-3060 GCA_050123055.1 Anaerolineae bacterium | reverse complement strand
GGAGACCTCGCCCAACAAGGGAGGCCTTGTGTTCGCCGAAGGTCTCTGACCGAGGCGGTTCTGGGCTGGAGCCGATGGGCGTCGGTCAGGAGACCTCGCCCAACATGGGAGGCCTTGTGTTCGCCGAAGGTCCCCAGGACCACCTCCGAGTGGTCTCTGACCGAGGCGGTTCTGGGCTGGAGCTGGCGGGCGTCGGTCAGGAGGTGAGTGTACCCATGACCCAAGAGGAATCTGAGACGGATCGCCAGTCCTCGCTCCGGGAGGATGAAGCGCTCCTGAGGGACCGGCTCGGCATTCCCGACGATGCCCAACAGGTCATCCTCTTTGCCGAGTCCAGCCACTGGGACCCCAACTGGCTCCATACGTCGGAGGAGTACTATGAGCGCTTTGTCCGCCGCAACCTCGACCAGGCCATCGCCGGGCTGCTAGAGGAGCCGCGGCGCGTCTACTCGGTCGAGTGTGTCTTTTTCCTGCGCACCTACTGGGAGCGGCAGCCCGAGCAACGTGAGGCCGTCCGGAATCTAGTCAACGAGGGCCGCCTGCGACTGACCAGTAGCGGCGTGACCACGGCCGATACTCTTCTGCCCAGCGCGGAGGCCATTCTCCGCGACCTTCTCCTGGGCCAGGAATGGCTGCGCGCCCAGGGCATGACCCAGGAACCGCGCCTGGCCTATTTCACCGACAGTTTCGGCTGCTCTCCGGCCCTGCCCACGCTCCTCAGGGCGGCCGGCTTTGACCGGACCGCCATCACCCGCATCGACGGCATGTACTTCCTGGGCTGCGATTATGAATTGAGCCGTCGCTTCCCGCGGCCCGGCTCCAGCGCCGAGCTGTTGCTAGATCAGGAGCGCAGCCTCGACTTTGTCTGGTGCGGCCCCGACGGGGCAGAGGTGCTCTGCCACTGGAACGCCTTCAACTACGGCCAGGGCGACCTGCTGGCCCACCGCGGCCTCAACCGCGTCTACCTCTTTCCCGTGGCCATTGCCGATCGCTCCGAGCGCCACGTCGCCCGCCGCATCGGGCAATTTGCCGCCCAGCTCCAGCCCTACAGCCGCAGCCCCTATCTCTTTTGCCCCATCGGCATGGACTTCATCGAGCCCATCCCCGACCTGGTGGCTCTGCTCGACCGCTACAACCAGCGCCACTACCCGGAAAGCGGCCTGTGGGCCGCCAACGCCGGGCTCGACGACTATATGGCCCTGATCGACTGCCACCGCGACCGTCTGCCCGTCCTCGAACTGGACCCCAATCCCTACTGGACCGGATTCTATACCTCCCGGCCGGCGCTCAAGGAGCGCTGCTACGACCTGGTGGACCGGTTGCTGCTGGCCGAACGCCTGGCGCTGCGCCCCGAGAGCGACGCCGACTCGGGCGCCATCGCCAGCGAGCTCCAAGATGCCTGGTGGACCGCGGCTGTGAGCAACCACCACGACTTTATCACCGGCACCTCGCCCGACCGCGTGGTAGAAGACGAGCAACTGCCGTGGCTCGAGGAGGCTAGAGACACCGCCAGCGCAGTTGTGGCCCGCCTTGTCCCCAGCGCCCACCGGCCGGAGGGCCAGCCCGCTGCAGGGGACCGCGTTGCGTGGCGCTACCAGGACGACATCCTATATGTCCAGACAGCCCACTATGCCATCGAGCTTGCCCGGGAGGCCGGCGGCGGGATCCGCCGTGTATCCAGCCTGACCAGCGGACAGGTCCTGCTCGACGACCTGTCCAACGATCTGGTCAGCTACCGCGATTCGGGCGGCCTGTGGCGCATGGGCCACGAATTCCGCGGCGGCGCATTCAGGGAGGTTGGCCGGGCAGGGGAGGGTCCGGCCCGCTTGGAGGTTCAGGAGTGTGAGGGGGGACTGGAGGTCATCGTCGACACGGAGCTCGACGGCCTGCCGCTGCGGCGCCTGTACCGGTTCCAGGCCGCTTCACCCCTCATCCGTCTCCGCGTCGAGGGCCGCGCCGCCGACGGCCGCACCGTCACCGCCCGTTTCCACACCGGTCTGTCAGCCAGCCAACTGGTCATGGACCAGCCTGGTGGCGTCGTCGTCCGCCCTCCGGCCAGGTTCTACGAGCCAACCTTCTGGCCGCTACAGCACTTTCTCCATCTCCAGGACGGCGACAGCGGCCGCGGCCTGGCCCTCTGGCTCCGCCGGCCCGGGGCGGTCGCCTACCAGCCTGGCGGCCGTCTCGAACTGGTTGCTCTGCGCAACGCCAACCGCGAGCGGGCCTTCGGCCTGCTGCCCATCCCGGCCACCCCGGCCACCGGCCACGAACGGTCACCCTACAGCTTTGACTATGCCCTCTGGTTCACGTCTGCCGGCGACTGGCGCGAGAATGGCGTCGACCGGCTGGCCCGCTCCCTCAGCCGAGCCGCCCTGGACGAGCTGGCCTTCCCCGACGCGGCTCCATGCTCCACCGAGGGGATGCCAGCCGCGTCGCCGGTTACCGTCGATCACGCCGGGGTCGACGTCATCGCCGTCAAGCCTGCCTCTCGCGGCCAGGGCCTGATCGCCCGCCTGCACACCTTTGCCATGCCCGCCCCACCGGTGACCCTGGCAGCACCCGGCCGGACCATCAAGGCGGCGTTCCTCTGCGATGCCCGCGAGCGCGACCTGGAGCCGCTTGAGCTGCGCAAAGGGTTGGTCCAGCTCGAGATGCCGGGCGCAATCGCCACCGTGCGATTGCTGTTCTGAATCCGTCAGCCGGCCAGGATTTGCTCGATGGCGGCCAGCTCCTGCTGGCCAAAGTCCAGCTTGTCCAAAGCGGCTACATTATCCTCTAGCTGTTCGACCCGGCTGGCGCCCACCAGGACGGACGTGACCGCCGGGTGACGCAGGTCCCAGGCCAGGGCCATCTGGGCCAGGGTCTGGCCCCGGGCACGGGCAACCTGGTTCAGCTTTTGCACCTTGGCCAGCTTTTCGCCCGTGATCTGCTCGGGCCGGAGAAAGCCGTGCGGCTTGGAGGCGCGGGAGCCGTCGGGGACGCCGACCAGGTACTTGTCGCTCAGCAGGCCCTGGGCCAGCGGCGAAAAGACGATGCAGCCCACCCCCTCCTTGGCCAGGA
>JASFHU010000801.1:0-3060 GCA_050123055.1 Anaerolineae bacterium | reverse complement strand
GCGAGGAGCTCGGGCTCTCGTTCGTCCACCCGACCTTCGACGTGGATATCCGTCGTTGTGCCAACAACTGCGATTTCTGTTTTGTGAAGCAGAACGCGCGTGGGATGCGCCGCAGCCTCTACATCAAGGACGACGACTATCGCTATTCGTTCCTCTTTGGCAATTTCGTGACCTTGACGAATCTGAGCGACGACGACTGGGTGCGCTTGGAGGAACAGCGCCTCAGCCCCCTCTATGTGTCGGTTCATGCCACAGAGCTGGAGCTGCGGCGGCGCTTCCTGAGCCGCAAAAGTGCGCCAGATGTGATGAATCAGTTGCGGCGGCTGGCAGACCTGGGGATTGAGGTTCACACTCAGGTGGTGCTGGTGCCAGGTCTGAACGATGGCCAGCACCTGGCACACACGATGGCCGACTTGATGACCCTCCACCAGAAGCCTGTGGCCTCGGTCAGCATCGTGCCGGTGGGGTTGACGAAATATCATCCTGGACGGTGCCGGACCTATACGTCGCCAGAGTCGGAGGCGCTGCTGGATCAAGTTCAGTCCTGGCAGGTGAAGAGCAGGCAGAGGCTAGGGAGCGCTTTTGTATATCCGTCGGACGAATGGTACCTCGTCGCTGGTCGTGATGTGCCGCCAAGCCGTGAATACGACGGATTCCCCCAAGTGGAGAATGGCGTGGGCATGGTGCGGCGGCTGCTGGACGAATGGGATTCTCTCAAAGGCGACTTGGCTAGCGCAAAGCTAAAGCCGGCGACCCTGGTGTGCGGGATCCTCATCGCGCCGGTCATGGGCCGCATCGTGGATGGGGTGAACGCACTCGCCAGCGCGGGCTGGCAGCTCGTTCCAGTCACCAATCGCTTTTTTGGGCCGGTGACCACCGTCTCGGGGTTGCTGACGGGCCAGGATGTGGTGGCAGCCTTGCAGAACCGGTCCCTGGGTGACGTTGTCGTGCTGCCTCGAGCCATGTTCACCGGCCGGTACGGGGCGGGCTCTGCCCTGCCCGGTATGACCCTGGATGACATCTCTATCAGCAGCATCTCGGCTGAATTGGGCGTCCCAGCGGAGATGGCTGGCACGATGAGGGAAGTGTTGGACCTGTTCTAGGTGCTGCCTTTGTGGCTAGCGATAGTCTTCGCGGATCGGGTGCCACGCATCCAAAGCGCGGCAGGGCCCATCCAGGATGACGGCCCCATGGGGCACATCGGGGGGGATGAGTGCGCCTTCCCCGGCGCGCAGTACTTGCGTTTCACCGTCCAGGGTAAACTCTATTGCGCCCGACACAACCCACGTGATCTGCTGATGGGGGTGGTGGTGCTCGGGGATGATGGCGTTGGGCTCAAATTCGAAGAATGTGATCATCACGTCGTCCAGGTGAACCGAGCGGCGGGTGACACCCGGTAGCATCTCGGTAGCGGGCAACTCGCTGGTACGGTAAAAGCTCATATCCTTTCTCCCTCTGGTCATGCTATCACTCGATGTGGGGTTTGCTTCACTCCGCTCGCACAGACATATTCAGGAAAACTTGTTTGACTTCATCTAATTTCGTAGCACGTACAGGATCACGCCGGCTGCGGCCGGGATGGTCAGATTGTCTATGCCCCAGGGCGAGAAGGCCTCGATCAGGGTACATACCAGGGCCACCACGCCGCCATAGATTAGCGCCAGCATCCAGTTGATCAGCGGTTTGCCCAACAGATAGGGCATGATAAAAAGGGCCAGTGAGGTTGTGGTCCAGCTCCAGAAGAGCATCGCCACCGACCCCTCCAACGACCGCGTTTGCCCCTTGACGGTGTAGTGGTAGTGGCCGTAACGACGACCAAAGATGGCTGCCATTGCATCGCCCCAGGTCAAGGGCATCATGCTGGCCACCATCAGGACTGGCTGGCTCCAGAAGCAGTAGACTATTGTGCCAAAAGCAATTGGGAAATAGATAGTGCCCAGATTGGCCTTATCCTCACTCTCCATGGACTGGAACGTACCCATCAAGTAGGAGATGGTATTGATAATGACAAAGGACGCGGGCGGGATAAGCGCGAGGTACCAGGTTTCAAAGAGGAGAACCGTGCCGACGACCGACATGCCGACGCCGATGTGGATGAACTTGCGGGTGAACTCGAGGGGGCGGTGGCCGAGGCGGCGCAGCAGTTCAGCCAGGGCGATCACGGCAAAGATGTAGACGTAGGAAACGATCAGTGCGGTGTAGTCCTGTTTCCAGATCATCGGGCTGGCTCCTTCAAGGCCGCCGCAATCTGGGCGGCTACGTCAGCGTTGTTCTCCAGCAAGGCTACGTTGGCTTTGAGACTTGCGCCACCGGTCTGCTGAGCGATCCAGCGCAGCAGGAACGGGGTGGAAGCACTGCGCTCGATGCCGCGAGCGTGGGCCTCTGCCAGAGCGGATTGGATGGCGGCTTCCAGTTCGTCGGATGGGATTTCGTCAGCTACGGGAACCGGGACGGTGATCAGCGTGCCTCCCGGCAGCTCCAGTTCGCGGCCGGCACGGATGATGCCCGCTGCTTCAGCGGGGCTTTCCACGCGCACATCCACCGGCAGACCGCTTCGCCTGGAGTAGAAAGCGGGGAACTCGGACGTACCAAAACCGACCACCGGTACACCGGCTGTTTCCAGCCACTCCAGCGTAGCCCGCAGGTCGAGGATCGACTTGGCCCCGGCACAGACGACAGCCACAGGCGTCGAAGCGAGCGTCGGCAGGTCGTTAGAAATGTCAAAGGGCGGTTCGCGGTGCACCCCACCGATGCCGCCCGTGGCAAAGACTTCAATGCCAGCCCAGGCAGCAATGGTAGCCGTCGAGGCGACGGTGGTTGCCCCGTCCCTTCCCAGGGCGACGACGATGGGAAGATCACGCCGGCTCACCTTGCTGATCCCTTTGCCCGTGGCCAGGTGTTCCAGCTCGGCGTGGGTCACACCGGCTCGGAGCTGGCCATCGATCACGGCGACGGTGGCAGGGACGGCGCCGCGCTGCCGGATTTTTTCCTCCATGCGGCGAGCAGTCTCCAAGTTGGTGGGGAAGGGTAGCCCGTGGGCGATGACGGTCGATTCCAGGG
>JASFHU010000800.1:0-3061 GCA_050123055.1 Anaerolineae bacterium | reverse complement strand
CGCTTAGGTTCCACCTCACTGTTCGCCGAGGTCTCTGACCGAGGCGGGCCCTCTGCTTAGGTTCCACCCCCCGGTTCCATCCTTTGGTTGACGACGCTCCATCCCCCTGGCTGGTATACTATTGGTGAGTTCAAACTCGACCAGTCAGGAGGTAGCCGGGCATCCAGCCCGGTCGGAGGGTTCTTACCAACAAGTGGGCGAAAGCCAAAGGAGGGAAAGGAATGGTAAGACTCAAGGAATTGCTGATCGTTGGCCTGGTGCTGGTGTCCCTTGTGGCCAGCCTGGTTGTGCTCTTGGGGCCTGGCGCCGAATCGCAGGCCGCTGCCGAACCTGAACCGCAGGACACACCGCGCACCCTCACCGTAATCGGCGAGGGCAAGGTCAGCCTGGTCCCCGACGTCGCCCAGCTCAACGTGGGCGCGGAGGCCAGCGCAGAGACTGTAGCCGAAGCCAAAGCCGAGGTCGACCGCTTGAGAGCGGCTATCCTCGCCGCCCTGGAGCGAGCAGGCATTGACCAGCAGGACATCCAGACGAGCCACTACAGCATCTACTACGAGCATCAGCCGGCGGTACCGGTGGCGCGGGATGGATCCGCCGAAAGCGGCAAGGCTGCGTCCGTGCCCGGCCAGGGCCGATACTGGGTGCGGAACATGTTGCGCGTCACGGTCCGCGATACCGACAAGGCGGGTAGTGTGCTGGATGCAGTGGTCGAGGCCGGGGCCAACCAGGTGTACGGCGTGACCTTTACCGTGTCTGACGAGAGCCGGTGGCAGGGGCAGGCCCGCGGGGCGGCGATGGACGACGCCCGGGCCCGGGCTGGCGAACTGGCTCGCCTGGCAGGCGTAGAACTGGGCCAGGTGCTGTCGGTGAGCGAGGTGATCGGCGGCTGGCCGGGGGCCTACGCGCCGGTGCCCGAGCGCAGCATGGGCGGCAGTGGGATCGCGCCGGGCCAGCTCGAAATGGGCACCCAAGTACAGGTCACCTTTGCCATCCAATGACTCATACGGCGACCCGCAGAGCACAACTTCAGGAGTCCAAGGGCCGCGACCTGACCCGGGGCAGCCTGCACCGGGCCATCTGGTACCTGGCGCCGCCCATGATGCTCGAAACCGGCATCCTGAACGTGGCCCAGGTACTGGACACCTACTGGGTCGGCCAGCTTGGCTCGGCCGCTCTGGCCGCGGTGACCATCAGCATCACGGTGCGCTGGGTGCTCAACAGCCTGGCCAACGGACTGGGCATCGGTGGAATGGCCCTGGTGGCCCGCCGCATCGGGGCCGGGGACCGGGAGGGCGCCGGGCATGCTGCTGGGCAGACGATCCTGCTGGGGATCGCGGTGTCGCTGGGGTTGTGGCTGCTGGGGATGGTGGTGGCCAGACCCTTGCTGATGCTCCTGGGGGCACAGGCCGAGGTCCTGACCCTGGGACTCGCCTACCTGCGGGTGTCGCTCGGCGGGATCGCGACCCTGATCCTCAATTTCGTCATCAATGCCATGCTCCGGGGCGCGGGAGAGGCGCGCCTGTCGATGCGGGTCCTGCTCCTTTCGACGGCGACCACCGTCCTGCTGGAGCCGGTGCTAATCTTTGGCTGGGGTCCCCTGCCCCCGCTGGGGGTCGTCGGCTCGGCCTGGGCCTTTGTGCTGGGCTACGGGGCCGGTTTGGCCCTGCAAGTGGCCATCCTGCTCCGAGGCCGGGCAGGCCTCCGTATCCGTCCCGGCAGCCTGCGGCCCGATCTCGGGCTGATGCGGCGCATTGCCGGCATCGCGCTGCCCAGTACGGTGCAGATGACGCTCCGGTCCTCCTCCCGGCTGGCGGTGCTGGCCCTGGTGGGCTTCTATGGCACCTATGCCACGGCAGCCTATGGTGTGGCGAACCGGTTGCTGCTCATCGCCTTGATCCCCTGCTTTGGCCTGGGCAACGCGGCCGGCACACTGGTGGGCCAGAACCTGGGCGCCGGGCAATCGGAGCGGAGCGCGCGGAGCGCCTGGTGGGTGAGTGCCTACTCGGCCGGCTACATGGCCGTAGCGGCCACTGTGCTTGCTACCCTGGCGCCCTGGCTGATCTCCCTGTTCGATCCCACACCACAGGTGGTCGCGCTCGGAACCGGGTGCCTGCGCGTGGTGGCCTGGTCCGAGATCATCAGTGCAGTGGCCGTGGTCCTGGCCCGGGGCTTTGACGGCGCCGGGAATACGGTGCCGGCCATGACCATCAATCTGTTCAGCCTATGGGGCGTGGAGGTGGCGGTGGCCTTTGGCCTTTCGCAGTGGCTGGGACTGGGGGTGACGGGCGTTTGGTGGGGCAGGGCCATGGCCAACCTGGCCAACGGCCTGTTGTTTGTCCTCTGGTTCCGGCGCGGCAAGTGGAAGGACAAAGTGGTCTAGAGCGGGCTCCTGTTTCAGAACGGGCTCTTGTTTCCGAACAGGCACCTGTTTCCGAACAGGCACCTGTTTCCGAACAGGCACAGGCTGTCACAGAACGGTCACGGTGCTGCCTTGCGCCGGTAACAGGGAACTGCTATACTTGAAGCGAGGTAGTCATCATGTTCGCGGCACAACACCACAGACGAGCACGCCCGGTAGAGACGCCCCGCCGGGGCGTCTCTACAAGCGCAGGCTGTCTGCAAGGTGAGAGAGGGGTTGGACGGATGCTGCGCTACCTGTGTTTCCTGCTTTTGGTGTCCCTGCTGCTGACAGGATGCCAGAGCACCCTTGAGATCGGGATCGAAGGCGGTACACCGGCGGCCGCAGAAACGCCGGCAACCGGGGCCACGGCAACCGGGCCCGCCCTGGCGCCAACCGCGGCTGCAACAGCGATCGATGCAGCGACCGCCACCGCGACCCAAAGCCCGACCCAAACCTATACGCCGCTCCCCGCTCCGACCCCAACCCGGACGAGCAGCCCCAGCCCCACGAGCAGCCCCACGAGTACCGCTGCGAGTGCCCAGAGACCACCCGATCCGCAGATCATCAGCTTTGGAGTCAGCCCGGATGTCGCGGAGCCCGGCGACACGGTCGTGTTGACCTGGCAGGCAACGGGCGCGAGCGCCACCATCTGCCCCACGG
>JASFHU010000799.1:0-3064 GCA_050123055.1 Anaerolineae bacterium | reverse complement strand
ACCTCCCGCTCCTTCTCTGTGAGAAGTTTCCAGGAGTGCTCAAACAGTACCTGGATGTTGCGATGGCGAGCCGGAATGTCCCGCAGTGGAGTCGTCAAGAAGTCGAGGTCCTGTCTGATCTGTCGCACAATCTCTGACATCGGCATCATCCGCAGCCAGGCCGACGCCAATTCGAGGGCCAGTGGCATTCCTTCTACCAGTTGGCAGACCTGAAGCAGGGCTCCTCTCTCCTGGGCCGACAGGGAACGCTCGGGACACACCCGCCGGATGCTCTGGTGCATCAGTTTCACTGCGTCAAAGTCTTCCAAGTCCCTGGCATCTCTATCTGCCTGCCGGGGCACTGCAGGCAGCCCACGGACGTGCAGTGCCACCTCTTCACCAGAAGGGAAGGCCAATCCCCCCACTTGCCGCACCCACTCAGAATGCAAGTTGAGCCGCTCCCTTGAGGTGACGAGAAGCTTGACGTCGCGGCTGTTGCACACGATCTCGGAGAGCAGATCCACGCCATCGAGCAGGTGCTCCAGGTTGTCCAGCAACAAGAGGATTGATTTCTCACGCAAGTAGTTCAGGAGCTGGATCTTGGGGTCGACCCGGCCTTCGAAGGTAAGCATCAATGCATTGGCGATTGCCGGCACCAGCATGTCCGGCGAGCTGGTCGAAACGAAGGGCACAAAGTAGATGCCGTGGGCAAAGCCACCCAGGGCCTCCCGGGCTGCCCGTATGGCCAATCGCGTTTTCCCAATGCCACCAGGGCCAACCAGAGTCAGCATCTTGCAGTCCGGTTCATCCAAGAGAAGGTGGCGGATCTCGGCCAACTCTTCCGCACGGCCAATAAAGGGCGTAGGTTGGATGGGCAGGTTGTGCCGAACCGTCACTGCTTGCGAGATGGGGACATCTGACCATACAGGCGGGATCGGTATCCGCCCCAGCCGGATAACCTCGTACAGGTCCCGAGTTTCCTGGCTGGGCGACTCGCCTAGTTCGTCCTTAAATACCTGGGTACATAGTTGGTACTGATTCTCAACGGCTGCTTGATTTCCAGCCCAGGCATAGAGCTGCATCAGTTGACGATGTGCGGGCTCGTGCAAGGGATTGAGCCGCAGCCATCGCCGGGCACAGGAGATCGCCTCCTCGAGTTTGCCCTCTGCGCTGTAGCCCTGTACAAGCCTTTTGAGGGCTCCAGCCAGATCGCTGCGCAGTTCCGCCGTCTCGAAAAACTGCCACTCGTCAAAGTTCGGACTGTCGGCTAACGAAAAGCCTTCCATAAAGTCGCCCCGGTAGAGTGTGGCGGCTTTGTTCAAGAGGGGAACACACCTCGGGCAAATCGCATCCGGAGGATGATCATGCGTGGTACAAGCCTCCAGGAGTTGTCTGAACTCTGTGACATCCAGCCAAAAGTCAGCCCGCAGCGCCAGCCCCAGCGACTCCCGGCCGATATTCAACCAACCTGCAGCCAGCACCTTGCTGAGCACTGCCGAATCGCGCCTAAGGTAGGAATGGGCCAGGGAGCGTTCGCTTTCTGGCCAGAGGAGGGTGGTCAGCGTCTCCCGGCGGTGGCGTCGACCCGTCATGGCCAGGTAGGCCAGCAGGGCAAAAGCCTTGCGGCGGCTGACCCTGAGGGTCGCACCTGCCTGCTCCAGACGGGGTGGACCAAGCAGGAATAAGCTCAAACCAGACCTCATGTCGGTCCGCATCTCCTCACCAGTTCAGACCAGGTCCCTTCTCTGAGAGATGACCCATGGCCACGCTGCGGAGCTTCCCAGGGTCAATGGCGGTTCGGACCACACGTCAGTCCCTACAAAGAGTGATAAAACTGACCTCAAAGCGGTGCTCTACATTTCCATTATATCACAAATAAAAGCAAAGATCAACGTTTGATCTCGACATTTTTTGGCGCGTTTTCTGGCGCGTTGCTTGGCGCGGTCCTGGCGCGCCGATGGGCGCGCTGCCGGCCGTTGGTGGGTACGCTCTTGGCGCGTTGGCCCGCTATACTGGAAGAATGGATGCCACAGCCGGGGATTTCTCATTCTCCAGGCAAGCTCGGCCTATGCGCAACGTGGGTAAGAGACACTCGATGCTGCAAGGTTCCGTTTGGACAAGAGGAGGTGATGTCTACCAAAGATAGTAAAGTCAGGCTGGCTTGTCACCAAAGTGACATAGAGAGAATGCAGAGAGGAGGGGTCAAATGAAACACTTGCGAATGGCAGCGCTAACGCTTGTCCTGGTACTGAGCGTGGCCACACCAACCGTGTGGGCGGTGTCTCCCGATCTGCCGGACCAGGTGACCATGGGGGTCACGTGGCCCGGTACGGATTCCGGCGCTCCGAGCTACTTTGACATAGCGGTCAGCGGCGGGACGACGCTGGACGGAACCTACGACGGCTACTGTCTTGATACAGACTCTGCGTTTCCGGACAGCGGTACGGCGAACGTTTTCTCAAGCTACGGGCTCCTGCCACCGAATCGGATCGAATACCCGGAGAACCTGGATCTCGTTAACTGGATCCTCAACCAGGATTTCGTCGGCCAGCCCTCGGGCTGTGGTGGCGACTACACCTACGGCGATGTGCAGTGGGCGATCTGGCACCTGCTTGAGGACAATCCGACCCCCGGCGCGCTTGGGAGCCTGGGCGAATGGTCTGAGTGTCGCGCCGATGAAATCGTCGATGCCGCCTACGCCAACGGCGAAGGCTTTGTGCCAGGCTGCGGCGACGTACTGGGCATCATCTTGATCAGAGAGGGGAACTGGTGGCAATACCAGCCCGTCATCATCGAGGTCCGGCTGGCCTGCATCGGCGACTATGTCTGGGAGGATCTGAACGCGAACGGGATCCAAGATGACGGCAACACCGGCATCAACGGCGTGACCGTCAACCTGTACGACTGCACCGGAAACCCCATAGCCAGCACTACGACCGCCGACGATGCCGCGGGCAACCCCGGCTACTACCTGTTCGACGGGCTACCCCCCGGCTGCTACGAGGTCGAGTTCGTCGCCCCCGACGGCACCCTCTTCAGCCCGCCCAACCAGGGCGCCGACGACGCGCTGGACAGCGACGCCGAC
>JASFHU010000798.1:0-3068 GCA_050123055.1 Anaerolineae bacterium | reverse complement strand
TGGCCTACAAGGGCTTGCAGCTCCGGCCCAGCAACATCTTGAGCAACTCCATCGGGCCGTGGCAGGTCGAGAACTGGACCACCCCCCAGGGCGCCGCCGTGCTCCTGCCCATCGATGAAGAGGTGCAGAAGCTCCTGTCCGTCTTTTACGCGCCGCCGGACATGGAGTTCCTGGAGCTGATCAACCAGACCCACGTCCAGGTCCTGAACGGCTCGCAGCGCCAGGATGCGGACAATCTCGCCGCCACCGCTCTCCGCTGGGCCGGTTTTCAGGTGGCGCCCTCCGGCCTGGCCGACAGTCAGGCCTATGGTGAATCGCAGGTCATTGTTTACAATGGTCCCGAGTTGGTGGCCGAAACAGCCGCCCAACTGCTAGATCTGCCCCGTACCAGCCTCCAATACCAGCATGATCCCGCCAACCGGACAGACATTGTGATCATCCTGGGCGCCGACTATGATCCCTGCCGCTGACCAAATCTAGCCACTTCTCGCCCCTGCGCTTGGTTGGGGCGCTGTATTTCTGTACAAGCTGAATCTAGTAGCTGCTCAATAGCGCAATGACCCGCGGACTGGGTTTGTTGCCAGAGTGGCTTGACATAGAATTCCGACTTCTGTTGTTCGAGAGGCGGATGCTCGCAACAGGCGGTTTCGCGCTAATTCGGGCCGTGGGTTAACCCAGCAAGAAATCGGAATTCTGCTGAACTGTGCAGCGACCGCATACCGCGGAATTGGGGACTTGACAACGCATTGCCTGTATGTTATAATGTGACCGTTCCCGTGAACGGTAACAGGGAGCGTAATTCATCCCTGTGCCCAACGGGCGTGCTGGTAGGCCTGTGCTGAGAACGATGGAACTCATTGGAGAGTGCCAGCCCATGAAATGGCCTGCAATTCAGAGGACTGCTGAGCTCGCCGGTTCTCCCTGGTCGCTGTTCGCCTGGCTCAAAGGCAGCGCCCGAGTGGCCTGGACACAAACAGATCGGCGAACGTGGCTGCCTTCAGCAGCCTGTCACCATCGGCTCGATTTGATGGCCCGTCGGATTGACAACCGGCGGGTGCACCGGATCGGGCCGCTTCTTTTTGACCTTGTCGCCTCCTATTGGCCCGCATCGGTGCCTGGTCCCCTTGTGCTCCAGGCCATAGGTTGTGAGCCCTGGCTGCCCCTTGATAATATAGGGCGATCGTCCAGGCCGAGAACGCTAGTGTAGAGGGTATGGTGGTCATGGCAGAACCGCAGCGTGCCAGCGCGGAAACAATCCTCGAGATCCGGAACCTGAGGACCTACTTTTTTCTCGAAACGGGCACGGTCAGGGCCGTCGACGGGGTCGATCTCAAGCTGGACCGCAACACCACCCTGGGCCTGGTCGGGGAAAGCGGTTGCGGCAAGAGCATCACCGCCATGTCGGTCATGCAGCTCATCCAGTCTCCGCCGGGCAAGATCGTCGACGGCGAGATCTGGTTGCACCGCCAGGGCGAGCAGGAGATTGTCAACCTCGTCGACCTGGACGCCAAGGGCCGCCAGATGCGCGCCATCCGGGGCGGCGAGATCTCGATGGTTTTTCAGGAGCCAATGACCTCGCTGAACCCCCTGCACCGGGTAGGGGCCCAGATCGCCGAGGCGGTCGAACTCCACCAGAAGGTGAGCCGCGACGAGGCACTGGATCGTGCCCTGGAGATGCTCACCAAGGTCCAGATCAGCGAGCCACGGCAGCGGCTGAAGCAGTATCCGCATCAACTGAGCGGCGGCATGCGCCAGCGGGTGATGATCGCCCTGGCCCTGTCCTGCAACCCGTCCATCCTGATCGCCGACGAGCCGACCACCGCCCTGGACGTGACCGTCCAGGCCCAGATCCTGGACCTGATGCGCGACCTGCAGCGCGACTTTGGCTCGGCAATCATCATGATCACCCACAACCTGGGTGTGGTTTCCCAGATGGCCGATCATGTGGCCGTCATGTACCTGGGCAAGGTCGTCGAACATGCTGCCGTGGCAGACGTGTTTCACAATCCCTTGCATCCCTATTCCGTCGGGCTTTTGGACTCTGTGCCCGTGTTTGGCCGCAAAGGGGAAAAGGTGCTGGTGCCCATCAGAGGCATGGTGCCCACTCCCACCGATGTGATTCCGGGCTGCGCGTTTGCCCCCAGGTGCCCGCGCGCCATGGAGAGATGCACCCAGGAGACCCCGGTGCTCAAGGAGGTCAACCCTGGTCACCAAGTTGCCTGTTGGCTTCACTGAATGTCGTCGTGGGGCGAGTGGCAACAGGGCATTGAAGGAAAGGAGGTGCTAACACAACAGACCGCGGACGTGGATGTCGTGGCAAGAAGTGGGCGGTGGCGCCCGCTTCCAATGGTCAAAGTTCGAAATCACAGTGAGGAGTGCAGGAGGAGATCAAAATGCAAAAACTTGTATCGTTGACAGTGGTGCTGGCCATCGTCGCAACCATGATCATCGGTTGCGGTGCTGCTGAGCCAGAGACCATCATCCAGACCGTCGAGGTGGAAAAGACCGTCGTCGAGACCGTTGTTGAGACAGTCGAGGTCGAGACAGAGGTAGAGGTAACCGTTGTCGAGACGGTCGAGGTCGAGAAAGAGGTCGAGGTCGAGGTGGAAAAGCTGGTCGACGTCGTGGGCGCGATTCCCTATCCCGACGGCGCGCCGCTGACCATCGGCCGCGATCCGGTCAAGTACCCCCTGGAAGAGATGATCGTCTACAAAGGGCTGGATAGCTACAGCCAGCCGGCGTGGATGGACGCCCTGGTGGCCGATGGTACGCTGCCCCCGGTGGAGGAGCGCGTGCCCGACAATCCTCAGGTCTTCCTGGCTTCGGGCATGAGCGACGGCCTGGGGGAGTATGGCGGTGTGTGGCGCGACTTTAGCGCCTGCCCCTCCGAGGGCTGGAACCTGGGTGCAGGCCAGACCCAGGGCTGGTTCGGCATCAACATTATCTACCAGGAAGGGCTGCTTAAAAGCGGGCCTATCTTCCTGCGAAGTGACGCCGTCGAGCCATTCCCCAACCTGGCCACCGATTGGGAGTGGTCGGATGATGGCCTGGAGCTGACCATGAACATC
>JASFHU010000797.1:0-3069 GCA_050123055.1 Anaerolineae bacterium | reverse complement strand
TCCCCAATGAGGGACTGATCTGGGCCCAGCGCAAAGCCGCCCGGCTGCTGGTGCCCCTTAGCGACGGGGCACAGCAGATGACCTTCCGGGCTTACTCGCCGGCGAAGGGACAGCAGATAGGCATTGAGGTCAATGGCGAGACGGTCCAGCAACTTGCCATGAGCGCAGGCTGGTCGGACTACAAGGCTGCCCTGCCAGCCAGCGCCGTCCACGAAGGGTTGAATGAGGTCTGGCTCCGGTTTGAGATGCTCTATCCAGCCAATCATGTGCGCCTGTCTTCCCGGGCCATTGGTGAAACCGGTGTGGAATCGCCGATCAACCTGGCTGTGCATAGCGCGGGCCAGGAGGTTGGGAGTTTCGGCCACATCTATGTCGATGGACAAGACGTCTCGCCCAACCAGCGAGGTTACAACGTCGCCGTCCTGGATCCCCAGACAGGGGATGTTGTCCAGACCGCCGCCTTTGACACTCACGAGGACCCAGGGGCCAATCAGGCCCTGGCGACCTTCCTGGACGGAGTGCCGCCCGGATACCTGGTCGCCGTGGCAGCCGCCGATGAGGCATCGCGTCTGCTGGGCCAGGAAGCAGTGGACGCATTGAGGGGCATCGGCGCGACAGGCGACCTGCGGGACAGGTTCCGCTGGGGCCAGGCCATCATCGGCATTCAGGGAGCCTCTCCCGGCACTGCCCTGGAGGCCAGCGATTGGATGCGTCCGGTTGCCCTGGTCGTGGGCGAAGGTGCAACCGAGCCGAACCTGGCCGCGGCCTTTGCCACCATCACCTTCACCGCTGCGCACTGATGCCTCGCTCGTAGTGACGACTTGCGCCAACAACCTGTCCGTAGCGGCGACTCTGGTCGCTAAATCAGCACAAAAACGACTGAATTCGTTACTACAGGGGTGCACCCTTTTGCTCGATCAATACATCAGGAATCATCAGTCGCATTCTTTATGCCAAACCTGGGGTTCCTCTCAGATTTGACAGGCCCAAAGCAAGCATCTATAATCAGTAGACCACAGTGCCTTGTTCGTAGTAGCGCGCCGACCAGGGGTCGGACTCGGACGCTTTCTTCACGCCAAAGCACCTACAGGGACTACCGTTGCGGTCTACCGACGATCGGGAGGCCGGCGAAAGAGACAAGGAGCAAGGATCATGATCGACGTAAATGCACTGCGCAAAGGTGTGACCTTTACCATGGACGGCGAGCTCTTCAAGGTCATCGGTTACCAGCACCACAAACCAGGGCGGGGCAAGGCCGTGATCCGCACCAAACTGCGCAATCTCCGCAGCGGTGCCACGATCGACAGGAACTTTACCTCCGGCGACCGAGTACAGGACATACGCCTGGATCACCAGACGGTCCAGTATCTATATAGCGATGGGGACTTTTACTACTTTATGGACGTTGAGACCTACGACCAGTTCCCGCTGCCCGATGCTGCACTGGAGGAGGCAGAACCCTTCCTCGTCGAAAACATGGAGATCGAGCTTTCCAGCTACGAGGGCGAGCCACTGGACGTAGAGTTGCCCATCACCGTGGATCTAGAGGTGGTTGATGCGCCGCCGGGTCACGCCGGCGATACGGCCCAGGGCGCCACAAAGGAGGTCACCCTGGTAACCGGCTTCAAGCTTCAGGTCCCCCTCTTTATTAACGAGGGTGACGTGCTGCGCATCGACACGCGCGACGGCCGCTACGTGACCCGAGTATAAAAAGTCAGCGCCTGGATCGAATCAGGGGCGACCCGACGGGTCGCCCCTGTCCTTTTTTCAGCCACCGCACCGCCAGCTTTCCAGAGCCTGGTGAGACTGACCGTGGCGAGTTGTGTGTTGCTCTGGTCAAAGCAAGCCCTACTGCTGCTGGAAACGCTGGTTGACAGCTTGGTTTGCTTGTGCTATAATCCCCCTACAACCGAACAGGCAGGCGCTGACGGAGACGAATAGGCCGTTGCCAGCTTCCAGAGAGTTGCCGGTGCTGAAAAGGCAGCAGCAGGGCGTGGCCGAAATCCCCTCCCGAGCCGCTCACGGAAAGGGATAACCACCTGTTCCGAATCGACACAGGTGGGCCGAGTATGTTGGGCCGGGTGCTCCCGTTACAGAGACACAAGGCTGCCCTACAGTCCGGGGCGGCAAAGAAAGGTGGCACCACGTGGCGGCGCCCCCACGTCCTTTCGCGGGGGGCGCTTTTGATTTGTGGGAGGTGAGTTATGCTGGATATCAACCTATTCCGGGAGAAACCCGAAATCGTCAAAGCCGCCATGCGTGACCTGAACGTTGAGGCCCCCATCGAACAGGTCCTGGCCCTGGACACGCATCGCCGTGAGTTGCTGACCGAGGTGGAGGCGCTGCGAGCCGAAAGAAACGTGGTCTCCAAGGAGATCGGCCGAACAAAGGACAAGGATGAACGCCAGGCCCGGATCGAACAGATGCGGGCTGTGGGCGACCGGATCAAGGTACTGGAAACAGATCTCAAGACCGTGGAATTGGACCTGTACCAGGCCATGCTCCACGTGCCGAACCTTCCCGGCCCCGGCGTGCCTGTGGGCCCCGACGAGGATCACAACGTCCTCGTCTGGGAAAAGGGCGAGCCCCGCGACTTATACTTTGAGCCGGTGCCCCATTGGGACCTGGGCCCGACGCTGGACATCGTGGACTTTGAGCGCGGCGTCAAGCTATCGGGCACGCGATTTTATCTGCTCAAGGGGGCGGGAGCCCGGCTGCAGCGAGCGCTCATCACCTGGATGCTCGACGTCCACCTGGAGCAAGGTTATACCGAGATCTATCCGCCCTACATGGTCCGCAGGGAGATGATGGTCGGTGCTGCCCAGCTACCCAAGTTCGAGGACAACATCTACCACGATGCAGAGGAGGACTACTGGTTCGTCGGAACGGCCGAGATCCCGCTGACCAACCTGCACCGGGACGAGATTTTGCCGCCGGGGGCGCTGCCACGCAACTATGTTGCCCACAGCGCCTGTTTCCGCCGCGAAAAGATGTCGGCCGGTCGCGATGTGCGGGGCATGAAGCGAGTCCATCAATTCGACAAGGTGGAGATGTACAAGATCACCACGC
>JASFHU010000796.1:0-3069 GCA_050123055.1 Anaerolineae bacterium | reverse complement strand
CTGCTGGTATTTCTATGGACGCCGACCCACTTCTGGAGCCTGGCCATCGCCTACCGCGACGACTATGCCAGAGGCGGGATCCCAATGCTGCCGGTGCAGTCCAAACCTCGCACGGCAGCCGTTTGGGTGTTGCTCCACGCCAGCGGGGCTGTGTTGGCAACGCTGGCGCTGGCTACCCATCCGTCGCTTGGCTGGCTGTATCTGGTGACCGCCGGACTGGCATCCACCGGCCTACTGGCACTTTCGGCCCTGCTGATCGCCCAGCCCGGAAAAAAGCGAGCCCTGGCGCTGTTCCACGGGTCAAACCTGTATCTGGGGCTGTTGATTCTGGTGATCTGCGTGGAGGCGGCGCTTGCCTAAGGCGGATGATCCATTTCATCGTGCATGACAGGGGGTCGGAAATGTTGTCACGACGAAATCGCTTGAGGCAGGAGGCAAGAAGATGAAGAAACTCCCGGCCATTTTTATGTTCGTGGTCCTTTCCTTGATAGCTTGTGGCGGTCCCTCTTTCCGCGGATCGGTACTGGATGAGCCGGTAGACGTGCCGGACTGGACCCTTTACGACCAGCATGGAGATCCGTTTCGCCTGAGCGACCAGCAGGGAAACGTGGTCCTGCTTTTCTTTGGCTACACCTCCTGCCCAGACGTATGCCCGACGACGTTGGCGACCTGGCGCAAGATCCACGAGGCGCTGGGTGACAAAGCCCAACAGGTGCGCTTTGTCTTTGTCACAGTAGATCCAGAGCGCGACACGCCGGAGCGCCTGGGATTACACGTTAACGCTTTCAATCCCGATTTCATCGGTTTGACAGGGACGCCGGAGGAGCTGGATCCGGTCTACGAAGCCTTTGATGTTTACTATGAGAAGGATACGTCCTCGGGGAGCGCGCTGGGCTACCTGGTAAACCACACGGCGACGACCTTTGTCCTCGACCCGGAGGGCCGGTGGCGACTACGTGAGACCTATGGCACAGAGGCCGCCGACATTGTCCACGATATCCAGCAGCTGTTAGAATAGCCCCCAGGGCCATCCTGGCTCGATCCCTGGTGGGGCGTGCAGTCAAGGAGGAGAAACACTATGCAAATCAAGGCATTCGGCATTTTGGGAACAGTGCTGCTGATGTTGTCAGGCGGGCTGGCGGCGTGTGGCGCACCACCAGGGCCCAGCATCGAGGCCCAGGAGGTATGGGCCCGGCCAGCCATGACCATGAAGGAGTCGGGCGGGTCCTCTGGAGAGGGAATGGGGATGGGCCAGCCGATGCCAGGCACCGGGGCTGTCTTTATGCGGCTGAAAAACGCGGGCGGTGAACCCGACCGCCTCACCGGTGGCCAGACTGACGTCGCCGAGGTGGTCGAGATCCACGAGACCGTCATGGAGGGCGACGTCATGAAGATGCGGATGTTGCCCGACGGTCTTGTAGTACCGGCCAAAGGAGAGGTGCTGCTCAAACCGGGCAGCTACCACGTCATGCTCATCGGTATCAAGCGCGATCTGGAGGCGGGCGATACCTTTGCACTGGACCTGGAATTTGAAAAGAGTGGCGCCGTCACCGTCCAGCCAGAGGTCCGCGAGCCATAGAGGACGAAGGATGGCCAACATCCGGGTTCGTCCTCGGTCTTTTGTCAGGTGAGTGGCAGATAATGACTCGTCGGCTTGGGTTGGGGTTATTGCTGCTTCTTGTCTTGGCAGCCTGCAGCCGAGGGGGCAAGGATCTGCCCGACGTGGCACTGGACCTGATCATCGAGCCGGAGCCACCTCAGCTCGGTCCGGCGGCGATCACGGTGACTCTGCACGACGCCAAGGGTGAACTCCTAAGCGGGGCAGTGGTGGAGTTGGAGGGTAACATGAACCACGCCGGGATGGTGCCTGTCTTTGCCGATGCGGTGGAGATAGCTCCCGGCCGCTACCGGGCCGACTTGGAGTTCACCATGGGCGGCGATTGGTTCATCCTGGTCCGGGCTGACCTGCCGGACGGACGCTCGATGGAACGCAAGATCGACGTGCCGGGGGTGGATACGATCTGCGCTGATACGCCGACCCCTTGAGAGCCGGGTCCCTACTCCTGAAATCCCCAGACAAGTCTGGGACTCCGGACTACCCAACTTGTTAGGGGTGTTTTCTTCTGTGGTGTGTGCCACGAACATGATGACCACGCGGAGGAGCGCCGAACGCCAATGTCAAGCCTGGCTGACGCAGACTCAAAGCCCTTCGATCTGGTAGACCTGCCGGGGATAGGTCGGTTCCTTCGCTGGCGACACGCCCGCGGTGCGCTACAGGTTCCCCTCTTCTTGCTGGCCGGGTTGATGATCTTTGACGGGCTGACCGGGCCGCAGATGGCGCCCAAGAACCTGGCCACCACGCTGACCTGGGTGCACTACCGGGGAGTGGTGGTCCTGGCTCTGCTGCTCGCTGGCAATCTGTTCTGCATGGCCTGCCCCTTTATGCTGGTCCGGAATCTGGTTCGCCGCTTTCACAAGCCGGCGCGGATATGGCCCCGGAAGCTGCGAGGTAAGTGGCTGGCCACCAGCCTCTTTGTCCTAATGCTCTTCGCCTACGAGCTGTTCGATCTATGGGCCGATCCGAGGTTGACCGCCTGGCTCATCATTGCCTACTTTGTCGGGGCTCTGCTGGTTGATAGCGTTTTCCGGGGTGGGGCGTTCTGCAAGTACCTCTGCCCTCTCGGCCAATTCAACTTTGTCTCCTCCCTCATCTCCCCCCTGGAGGTCAAGATCCGCAGCCCACAGCCCTGCCACGAATGCCGGACCAAGGACTGCATTAAAGGCCGTGCCCAATCCCCAGCCCCCGGCTGCGAACTGTGGCTCTTTCAGCCTCGCAAAGCTGGCAACATGGACTGCACCTTCTGTCTGGACTGCATGCACGCCTGCCCCCACGACAACGTCGGCGTCTCGGGCCGGCTGCCGGCCAGCGAGCTGTGGGTGGACCTGTGGAGATCGGGGATCGGGCGCTTTTCCAGGCGTCCCGACCTGGCAGCCTTGGTGATCGTCTTTACCTTTGGCGCGCTGCTCAACGCCTTTGCCATGGTCACGCCCGTGTACGCGCTGGAAGGC
>JASFHU010000795.1:0-3071 GCA_050123055.1 Anaerolineae bacterium | reverse complement strand
CCATGAACTCTGCCACCTGGCGGCGGATGGTCCGCGCTCTGGATCTGGAGCCCAATGTCCTGTCAGCCGAGAATCAACGATGGATCGCAGACTATCTAAAGCTACCGGCCGATCCCAGCGTGCGCCGGACACTGGAGCGCGCCCTGCGGGATGGCATTCCCCATCAGATCCTCAACGCCAAGGAGCACACCCGAGAGGCGTCCATCATCGCCCGAGCCGGCGAACCGGGCGCGGTCACCATTGCCACAAACATGGCCGGCCGCGGCGTGGACATCAAACTGGGCGGTGAACTTTCGGACGAAGTGTTTCACAAGGCAAACCAGGCACTCCTGACCCGGGGATTGGATCCCTTTGCAGCCATGCCCGCCCAGATGGACAGCGCTACCGCCGAGGTGGCTCCCCAGTTCGCCAAGCGTCGCGAACAGGTGCTGGCTGCCGGCGGGCTGTACGTGCTGGGCACCGAGCGCCACGAGGCTCGCCGCATCGACAACCAGCTTCGAGGCCGCTCCGGCCGCCAAGGTGAGCCAGGCGCATCGCGTTTCTATCTCTCACTCGAAGACGATCTCATGCGCCGCTTCGGTCGCAGGGAGATGCTGGCCAAGCTGATGGGACAGATCGGAGACGATTTCCCCATTGAGCACAATCTGGTGAGCAGGACCCTCGAGCGTGCGCAGACCTCGGTCGAGGGCTACAACTTTGACATCCGCAAGCACCTGCTCGAGTACGACGACGTTCTGAATCGTCAGCGCGAGACGATCTATGATGAGAGACTGCGCATCCTCAAAAGTGATGACCTGCGAACCGAGGTATGGCGCATGCTCGAACAGCAGGTTGACGAGTACCTGGCCAAATACGAAGAGCCTGACCAGCAGAGACTCGTGTTCACAGGGCTGGACGACGTGATCCCCCTCAGCCTGCCGGCACCCAGCGCACCGTTCCAGGGACCTTGCGCCTTTGGCGGCCATCTGACCGCATTCCCCCCGTTCACCATCAGCTTCCTGGCCGACCAACTCGCCGACCAGCCCCTGCCCCAGGTGAAGCGGGCACTGCAAGACCTCTCTGGTCAAGCTGCGGCAGGCTACGGTGACTATCTCCAACTGACAGTGGGCGAGATCGCCGGCGCGATCCGCGAAAGATACGAGGAACGCCTGGACCGTTTCCGCGCGCTCCTCGACGAAAAGATCGAAGACTATCTCCAACTGGCCGAGGAACGAGGACAGCCTGCAGAGGCGCGACGGCTGGCACAGCACCTGGAGCGAACCTACCCTCTGAAGCTCACGACGCCCCGCACCACCTACCAACTAGACCTGGACGATCTGCACGAACACTGGCTGGCCGAGGTTGACATCGAATTCCACCGCCAGACATGCAATGCGTTCCTGGATCGCGTCCAGATCCGGTTGCCTGCCGATATCCGCCTCGACCGGCTGCGGCCTGCCCGGGTCCCATCCGGCAAGTTGACCGAAGAGATGCGCCGGGTTCGTGACCTGGCCGCCAAACAGCCACGCGGCACAGAGGCCCACCGCACGTTGAAAGCACTGACTCCACCAGCCGACTATGGGGCTGAGCCTGTGCTGACCTTTGTCAACACCATCAAGGAGCTGAGCAACCTGGATTTCGGACGGCTGGACCGGCTTGTGGGACACGTCCTCGGTGCCTATCTGGACGATCTCCTGGACCAGTACCTGGAAGCTGTGGATGCAGAAGAGGGCGGACCTCAGCGCCAACTGGAGCGATTGCGAGATTCTGTTGTCGAAGGGAAAAAAGGCCGGCGTGCCAACCATCTGATCGGGCTGCTACGCGAACTCAACAACCTGGTCCACCTGGAGATCCCAACTCTGGAGGACTTGATGAGCCAGGCTGTGGCCCACGAGTACGACAAATGGGCGCAGCGGCAGCTCTCAGAGATCGCGTCAGATGCCGGCCGCAACCCCCTGGCTGAGACAACTTGGACTGCCATCGCCGAGCATCTGCTTGCTTCCCACTATAGTCAGCGACAGGCCTACGATCGGGATCACCGCCGCCGCGCTACCTGGCTGCCTCGCTTGCCCTTCAGCTTCCTGGCCCAAGTCCAGGTCGCGGGAATGCAACCGGAGGCGGTGCGTGACGCAGTCCTGACCTCTCTGGCCTGGGTCATAGAGCAACGGGAGCAGGTCTGGGGCCAGCGGGAGATGCAGAGATGGGAAGACACCTCGCTGGATGAACTGGATCCGGAGATCTATGATGGGCTACTGCGCTTCCTCGGTCAGCATGAGATTGACGGACTGCAGGAGCAGTTGGTAGACGATCTACCGCCCGAGCTGTACGACAGCCTGCGCTTCATCCTGGCCCTACGTCGCATGGAGGAGCAAGATCAACGCTTGAGTGATCTCCCCCAAGCCGATGCACTGCTGAGTCGATTGGGAGAGGCACTGGAAAAACAGATTCTCGATTCGCCCGTGGGCGACCTGGACGACGACCTGAAAGGGAGCATAAGCGAACAACTGTCACAGTCCGGGTTGCTAGACGATCCGGCGGCACGGCAAAGGCTTATGAGCCAACCCGTTCGTAGCTGGGATGGGAGGACCCGGGATGAAGTGGCCAACTTCTGGGGCCGGCAGTTCATTCAACTGCACAAAAACGAGCCATTGGCAGAGCTGGAACCCAAACACCGTGACGCGGCCATCGCCTACCTGCAAAGCCAGCGCCGCTTTGTAAACGAGGACCAGGTGCAGCATTTCCTGGTCCACCAGCGGATGAGTGACCTTCCAGCAGAGACGCAGCAGGCAGCCATCATCTACCTGGCCCGCACCAGGCTAGAGCGCGTCAGCAAACGAAAGATCTCCAACCTGGATGTCAATACCCGGCAGGCAGTGATCGACTCACTACAGCGTATGGGTTTGTTCACTGACCAGGACCGCCGCGATGAGTTGCTGGCTCGCCCCCTGGCAGAGTTGGAGCCCAGTGTACAGGCTGGCTTTGGCTCATTTGTAGCACGGCAATATGCGGACAACCATCGTCTGGGCAACCTGGAGCCCGATATTAGCCAGCCTGCCATCGAGCACTTGAAGCGCAGCGATGCACTGTCTGAC
>JASFHU010000794.1:0-3074 GCA_050123055.1 Anaerolineae bacterium | reverse complement strand
CGTGACCCGGGATATTGCCAAAGAGCAAGAAGGGCAGGAGTGCCAGCCCGACCGTCAGCGCGGTCATCAAGATCGGCACCAGCCGTTCCCGTGCTCCGCGCAGGACCAGTGGCAGACCAAAGTCCTCGCCTTCCTGTTCCTCAAGATGCTGGCAGGTACTGACCGTCATCATGGTGTTGCGCACAGCGATACCGAACACCATGAGCAAGCCGGCCAGCAGACCTAGCATCAGCGAGCCGCTGCTCCCAAACAGGGCCACCAGTACCCCGCCCGCCAGCGCTGCGGGCAAGGTCAAGAGCATCACAAAGGCCAGGCGCCAGCTCCTGAAGGAAGCCTGCAGGAGCAGCAGGATCCCAAACACAACCATAAGCGCGCCAAAGAGGATCGTTCGCTGGGTCGCCTGCTGCGCCGAGCTGGCAGCCAGCACGACTGCATGATACTCCAGCGGGAAGCCAAAGCTCTTGATGGCCGCCTGGACTTCCTCTGTCACGTCGGCAGCGGACCGTCCCTCTACGTTAAAGGCGATATCGAGGTAGGGCGAGACGGCTTCACGCTTGATCACGGCCGGGGATGAGGCCAGCCGCACGTCGGCGACCTCCTTCAAGCGCACGTGACCACCGCCGGGCGTGTCGATCAGCAGCTCGCCAACGTCCTCCTCGCTGTCGCGTATCTCGGGCGCGCCCCAGACCACCACGTCGAACACCTTCTGTTCTTCGAATAGTTGGCCGACCTGGATGCCGGAGAGCAGCGTGGCCGCCGAGCGGCGAACGTCGCCCGGTTTTACACCATAGGTTTGGGCCGAGGCCAGATCCACCTCGATCTCGATCGTGGGTTCTTCAACGGGCAGCAGCACCTGTGGGTCGGCGACGCCACTGATCCCGGCCAGGGTCTGCTTCATCTTTTCCGCCTGCTCGCGGAGGACCTTGTGGTCCTCGCCAAAGAGGCGCACGGTCAGGGCATCGCTGGCCTGCGTCTCTGGCTGGCCGAGGTTCAGTTGTGTGTAGGTCTGTACCTTGCGATCGAGGTCGGTGTAGCGGTCTACCGCCTGCTGAATGGTGGCCCCCGTCGCATCATAGTCGGCGTCGGGATCGATGGCCACCCACAGCTCGGCCGAGTTGACGTTCACCACACGATCTCCAAACACGGCCCGCCCGATGTGGGCCGCGACATTGCTGACCCCGGGAATGGCTTCCAGGTCACTGACGGCCTGGGTCACGATCTGTTGCATAGCCGGCAGGGATGTACCCGGCGCAGCGTCCAGTTGGACCGTAAGGTAGGGTTCCTGGAATGTAGGAAGCAGTCCATCCTGCCGGACAAAGGGCACCAGGGCCAGGGTGGCCACCACCAGGACCGCAGCGACCCCAATCGCCAGCCACGCCCTTTGTGCTGTCCGCGCCAGTAGCCAGTTGTAGCCACGCTGCAACAGGGGGACGAGGGGGGATTCAGTGTCCTTGAGGGGCGCGATGGACATCAGGATCAGGCTCAGCGCCGGTGTGACGAGCAGGGCGACCACCATGGAGGCCAGCACCGCTATCGCATAAGAGGTAGCCATCGGCTGGAACAGGGCGCCCGACACGCCTTGCATAAAGTAGACCGGTACCACCGCCAGCAGCGTGATCAGCATGGCGAAAAAGAGGGCGCCACGCGTCTCGGTCGCGGCATCCAGGATCACACTCTCGATCGACCTGGGGGTATCCAGGCCTTGATTTTGGCGCAGGCGCCGGACAACGCGATCGACGTCGACGATGGCGTCGTCGATCACCAGACCGAGGGCGATCACCAAGCCGGCCAAAACCATGCTGTTGAGTGTCGCCCCCCGCAGGTTAAGCACAATCAAAGCGGACATCAACGAGACCGGGATGGCAAAGAGGCTGATCAGGGCAGAGCGCCATCTCCAGAAAAAGACGAAAAGCACCAGCACGACCAGGAAAGCGCTGATTAGCAGGGTCCGGGTCAGGTTGGCCATGGCCGTCTCGAGGAAGGACGCCGGGCGGAAGATCGTGGCATCGAAATCGATGCTGGCAAAACCGGGCCGCAGCAGGTCCAGCGCTTCCTCCATGTCCCGGGTCACCTCCAGGGTGTTGGTGCCGGGCAGTTTTTCGATGACCAACAGCAGGTTAGACTGTTCATCAAAGATTGCGTCCCCGATCAGCGGCTGGTGGTCTTCTACCACCGTGGCCACGTCATCCAGGCGCCAGGCAGTGCCCTGAACGGGCACCTGGGCCAAATCCTCAGGCGAGGAGATGGGCAGGACGTGCCAGATCCCGAGCCTTTGTTGGGGCGTATCGATGAACCCGCCGGTGCCCGGCGTCGAGGCCTCCAAATAGGTCAAGGACGATACCCACAGTGCGTTTCCGGTGGTATCGACGACCTGCTGGAGGGTGACGCCCGCATCCTGCAACTTTTCTGGATCGACGTGCACCTGCAGTTGCCGGTCTCGGTTGCCCCAGATGGCCACGTGGGCCACGCCGGGAACGCCCATCAGGCGGGGCGCGATGGTCCAGCGGGCGAGCACCGACATCTCCATCAGCGACAGATCCTCCGAGGAGAGGCCGACGATGATAAAGCGGCTGGCCGTGGACAGGGGCTGGATCATGGTCGGTGGCTCTGACACGTGCGGCAAACCGACCGCCGCCTGTGCCAGGCGCTCGGCCACCATCTGCCTGGCCTCAAAAAGATCGGTCCCCGGCTCAAAGTAGACGAGGACCGAGGACAAGCCTGGCACCGACTCGGAGCGGATGACGTCCAGGAAGGCCACCCCAGCAAGGAGGTCCTGCTCCATCGGAACAGTGATCATCTGTTCCACCTCTTCGGCTGAAAGCCCCAGGGCCTCGGTCTGGATCTCTACGAATGGCGGCGAGATCTCGGGCAAGACATCCACCGGCATGTCGCCGAACGTGACGAAGCCAAAGACCATGAGCACCACAGCGAGAATGACCACTAGATAACGAAAATTCAGACTCAGTTTTATGATCCCACGTAACATTGCTGGATACCTCCTTGTGCAGTCATTTTCCAACTACCACAAACACCGCTGGGAACCACACCCAGCCAGGTTGGCGCTCTACCGACCA
>JASFHU010000793.1:0-3083 GCA_050123055.1 Anaerolineae bacterium | reverse complement strand
CTGGTTGGAAGCCGATGATGATCCCAGCTGAAACAAGAGAGAGCCATTCGGATGAGAAAACCGCGCAGGTAGGAAACGGGACGGCATGAAACTCAAGAACTTGCTACCAAGGCAGATGAGGGAATCCAAGCCATCAGCATGGTGGCTGCTGGTCGTCGTCGCCATAGCAGTGGTCGGTCTGATTATCACGGCTACAACGCGTGATGCACCGGAGATTGAAGCTGGTTCCATGCCGGACATGGTCGAAGCCATTGAAGCAGGTGAAGTGGAGTCACTCACCCTTCGGGGCAACGTGTTGGTAGCCGCCAAGTTCGATGGTACCTACCTTCGGGCCAGCAAGGAGTCCAACATTAGCACCGTCGAAGCGCTACAGATCATGGGCGTTTCACCCGAGAAGTTAAAAACCCTGCCGATTGTGGTGGCCAATGCCAGCCCTGGCATGTCCATTTGGCTGCCTGTCCTGATATTCCTGATACCGCCCCTGTTGTTCGTTCTTTTCTTTCTGCGGGCCGCCCAGAAGGGTGATGGCCAGGGCGGCCTTTTCAAACCCGGCAACCAGATTGGACGCAGCAATCCGCGGGTGATCTCTGGAGCTGAAAAACGGAAGGTAGCCTCTGGATCTCCCCGGGTCCGGTTCTCAGATGTGGCTGGCTCGGACCAGGCAAAACTGGAGCTGCAGGAAGTCGTCGAATTCCTGAAAAGGCCCGAGAGGTTCACCCGCCTGGGCGCCCGCATTCCCAAGGGCGTGCTCATGGCCGGCGCCCCGGGCACGGGCAAGACCCTCATCGCCAAGGCCGTGGCAGGCGAGGCGGGCGTGCCCTTCTACAGCATCTCTGGATCGGAATTTGTCGAGATGTACGTCGGCGTCGGTGCCTCGCGGGTGCGTGACCTCTTCAAGCGGGCCAAAGAGCACCCGCCAGCCGTCATCTTTGTCGACGAGATCGACGCCGTCGGCCGCCGACGTGGTGCGGGCTATGGTAGCGGCAGCAACGAACGGGAGCAGACACTGAACCAGATCCTGGTCGAAATGGACGGTTTTGACACGGCGACCAACGTCATCCTCATCGCCGCCACCAACCGCCCCGACGTGCTGGACCCCGCACTGCTGCGCCCCGGCCGCTTCGACCGCAAGGTCGTCCTGGACCAGCCCGACGTCCGGGCGCGGGAAGCCATTCTGCGCATCCACGCCCGAGGCAAGCCGCTGGCGGAGGACGTCAGCCTCGCCGACCTGGCCAAGCTGACCCCTGGTTTTGTGGGTGCCGACCTGGAAAACCTGGTCAACGAGGCCGCCATCCTGGCCGGACGCCGCCACCTGGACGAGGTCGGCATGGCCGAGTTCCAGGACGCTATGGAGCGCATCGTGGCCGGCCCGGAGCGGCAGGGGCAGATCATCAGCGAACAGGAACGCAAGGTGGTAGCCTACCACGAGGCGGGTCACGCCGTGGTCATGCACAACCTGGCGCACAGCGACCCGGTTCACAAGGTCAGCATCGTCTCGCGCGGCATGGCTTTGGGGTACACCATGCCCCTGCCCGAACATGACCAGTACCTGCGCACCAAAGAGGCATTCGCCGATGAAATCGTCGGCTTGCTGGGCGGGCGTGCCGCAGAAGAGCTGATCTTCAACAGCGTCACCACAGGTGCGGCCAACGACCTGGAACGGGCCACCCAGATAGCGCGGGCGATGGTCACCCGCTTTGGGTTCAGCGAAGCGCTGGGGCTGCGCACCTTTGGCCAGGAGCAGGGCAATCCCTTCCTGGGCAACATGGGCGAGCTCCGCGACTATAGCGAGGAGATGGCCCAGCGCATCGACGAGGAGATCCGACAGATCCTGGACGTTGCCTACCAGCAGGCCACTGAGATCGTAATTGAAAACAGTGACAAGCTGGAGGCGCTGGCCGAGAAACTGCTAGACGTCGAGACTGTGAACCGGACGGAGTTTGTAGCGCTCATGGGCTAACAAGCCTGGGCAGGCGTAGAGGCGAGACCGCAGCAGCCTATCCGGGATCGTCCATCGTGACCAGCCGGGCGAGCTTGCCGTAGATCTCTACAGTGCAGTCTTGGCAAACAAGGTGGGGCACTTTGGGCTTACTCCCCCTGACCAGGGCCCGGAGCCCATCCCTGCCCAGAACACGGCCGTCTATAACTGTTGGTTACATGCATTTCCAGCGAAGTATGAGCCTGTCCATAACCTTTTGGTAGATGCGGCTGGCGCAGAATCGTGATACTATGGTTGTGTGGAATACGCGCAGTGCCACAGCAGCACGGCGCTGCTGGCGGATGGCCAGGCAGCGCCTACTTGTGGTTGCCCGAATTGCATCACCTGGCGAATGAGCAGTAGCGGAGGTAAGACAGCAAGATGGATCCAACCGCACACAAGCTGGCAGTGGACGAGCCTGTTTTTTTCCGGATCTGCATCCAAGGGGCCCTCGACGAGAGTTGGCAGGACTATCTCGGGCTGCAGGCGATCTCCGTCGAGGTGGACAAGGCAGGAATCGCGGCCTCTCATCTGAACACAAAAGCCCTGGACCAAGCGGGGCTGGTAGGCCTCATCAACCGCCTGAATGCCCTGGGCCTGCCACTGATATCGGTAAAGTACCTCGCCGCGGCATAGGCCCAAGAGTGGAGGTGCCAAAGGTCATGCCACCAACCGGAGGCCCATACGGAGTCTTTCGGTTGCGACAACTCCTTCCTCAGAATCTTGTGCATTTTAGGGAGTAGGTGCTATAATGGGTCGAAGTCCGTCGACGCCACCGCGTCCTCATGCGTTCCGGTGCCGGCGGCAGGGAGATGGGGGGAACGATGGCCACGCATGTCAAGAAACCTGCTTCTACGGCACTGATCCCGCGACTGGCGGTCCTGCTGGCATTGCTCGTGATGCTCCTGAGTGCTGCTGGCTGCCAGGCCGCCCCCAGTCCTACGACCGAAGCAGGCCAAGAACCCGGAACACAGAGCGAACCCTCCACATCTCGTCAGAGCTCAGACTCTGCCCACAGCCCGGTGGAGGTACCGCTGAGCCAGCACCTCCGTTTTGACCATCTCACCACCCAAGATGGTCTCTCAGAGGGCCGCGTATGGGGCAT
>JASFHU010000792.1:0-3087 GCA_050123055.1 Anaerolineae bacterium | reverse complement strand
TGACCTGGCTAGCTTGTCCAATTGTTCGTAGTGATAGTGTTCAAAGGCTGCCAACCGGCCGAGCAGGTCGCGCCCCTGCGGCTCTTGAATCTCGGCCGCTGCCTGGGCATAAAATGCCTGGGCTTTGAGTTCTGCATCCATGGCGATCTCCAGGGCGCCTTCCAGTCCAAGTTTCTGGCTCATCGGCTGTTTCCTCCGCTTCTGCTCTCCATCACGTATCTTTTCAATAGCCCGCCCCCTACTCATTGAGAAGATACTCCATCACACTCGCTCATCCTGCATCAATCCTGCCAGGATGCGGTCTACCTTTTCCTCAGTCAGGTTCTCGTAATAGGCGTCGTTCACCTGCATCATGGGCGCTGTACCGCACGAGCCCAGGCACTCTACCTCCAGCAGGGTGAACTTGCCGTCTTGGGTCGTCTCGCCTGGTTGGATGCCCAGCTTGCGACTGATGTAGCCTATCAGATGCTCCGCACCCAACAGCGAGCAAGAGATGTTGGTGCATACCTGGATCAGGTGCTCTCCCACCGGGCCTTTGTTGAACATGGTATAAAAGGTGGCGGCCGACGAGACCAGCGTCGGCGGAAGATCCATCACCGCCGCCACCTCGTCAAAGGCTCCTTCGGGCAGCCAGCCCCCATAGTCTTGCTGGGCCAGATATAGAGCCGGCAGCAATGCCGACTGCGAGTTTGGGTACTCGTCCCGGATCCTTTGGATCTCTTTCCTGGCTTGCTCCGAAAGCACGACTTCCTCCGAGTCAGCCCCTGGGCTGCTCACCTATCAACTTCGCCCATCGTGATGTCAATACTGCCGATCATGCTCACTATGTCGGAGAACATGCTGCCCGGGGCCATAGCCCGCAGAGCCGAGATGTTAGAGAAGGCAGGGCCGCGGATCTTGAGCCGGTATGGCTTTGGCCCTCCATCGGAGACCAGATAGTAGCCCAGTTCGCCCTTGGGATTCTCGACGCTGGCGTACACCTCGCCCACCGGTGGCGTAAAGCCCTCGGTGACCAGCTTAAAGTGGTGGATCACGGCCTCCATGCTCGTCTCCAGCTCTTCGCGGGGCGGCAGCGAGATCTTGCGGTTCGGATCCTTCACCGGAGCCGGGCCTATCTTGGCCAGTTTATCCAGTCCCTGGCGGATGATGTGCGCACTCTGGCGCATCTCGGCCAGGCGCACCAGGTAGCGAGCATACGCGTCGCCCAGTGGCTGGGTCGGCACCTCAAAGTCGTATTCCTCATAACCGCAATAGGGCGCGAACCTGCGTACGTCATAGCCTACCCCGCAGCCCCGCAGCAGCGGCCCGGTGCAGCCCAGGCCAATGGCCTGTTCGGCGTTGATGACGGCGATCTCTTCGAGGCGAGAGCGGTAGATCGGGTGGTTGGTCAACATGGCCTCGTACTCGTCCAACCGTCTGTCAAACTCGCCCACGAATTCGCCCGCCACGCGGGCAAAGGCCGGAGGCACATCCCAGCGCACGCCGCCAGTGGTGAAATAGCTGGTGGTGATGCGCGCCCCACACACCATCTCAAAAATATCCAGGATCTGCTCCCGCTCGCGAAAGGCGTACTGCAGCAGGGCGTGTATGGTGCCTGCCAGGTCGAGGGTTTGGGTGCCGATCCAGATCAGGTGGGCGGCCAGGCGCTGAAACTCGAGCATGATGACGCGGATGATATTGGCTCTGGTCGGTACCTGGACCTCCATCAGCTTTTCCACAGCCAGGATGAAGGCCAGATCGTTTGACATCCCGGCCACATAGTCCATACGGCTGGGATAGGTGGCGAACTGCTGATAGGTGCGATGCTCAGCCGTCTTCTCAAACCCGGAGTGGAGATGCCCAATGTCGGGGGCGGCATTGACGATCCGCTCTCCGTCCAGCTCGACCACTACGCGCAGCACGCCGTGGGTAGCCGGGTGCTGGGGCCCCATGTTGATGATCATCGTATCGTCGCGCCCGCTGAACCAGGGCGGTACGTCCGATTCCCCCGTGGGTGCATCGAGGGTCTGCTGGCCCAGGGTGGCCAACGCCGGGTCGTCTGGGTTGACGGTGAACTGGACCGGCTCGCCGCCGATGGCATAGTCTTTACGCAGTGGGTGGCCCGTCCAATCGTGGGGCAGCAAGATGCGCCGGAGCTCTGGATGGCCTTTGAACTGGACGCCAAAGAGGTCGAATACCTCCCGCTCGTGCCAGTCGGCCGCTGGCCAGACCGAAGATACGCTGTCCACGATGGGTGGTTCACCCGACAGGGGCACCTTGAGCCGCAAGCGCCGGTGGTGTCTCAGAGAGTAGAGCTCGTAGACGGCCAGGAAGCGTGGCGACAGTCCCAGGTCCAGTTGATCCACGGCGCTAACAAAGAGACACAGATCGTAGGCCAGATCGGGATCGTCGCGCAGGAACTGGCAGATGGCCAGGAGTTTTACCGAGGGGATGGTGACGACCGTTTCTCCGCGGAACTCGCCTGCCTCCAGAATTACCTGGGGAAAGTGCTCATTTAGCTTTTGGATGCTTGTGTGGCCTTTGATCATGTCATGTTCCTGAGCACACAGGTACAAAGGCATTGGTCACGGCCAGCCAGGGGCAAGCGGGCTTGTCCCCTTATCTCGCCTGTGCCCTCTTTACTGGTAGTCGCTAAAGCTCTCCTGCTGAATCTTTTCGTACAGCTGCGTGATGCCATACAACAGGGCCTCGGGCCGAGGGGGGCAGCCAGGCACATAGACGTCCACCGGAATGAGCTTGTCTACCCCTTGAACAATGGCATAGTTCTCAAACGGGCCACCAGACGAAGCGCAGGCGCCCATGGCAATGACCCACTTGGGCTCTGGCATCTGCTCATAGAGCCGCTTGACGACGGGGGCCATCTTTTGCGAGACGCGCCCGGAGACGATCATGACGTCGGACTGGCGGGGACTGCCACGAAAGACCTCTGCGCCGAAGCGGGCAACGTCGTGGCGAGGACCACCGGCGGCCATCATCTCGATAGCGCAGCAGGCCAGGCCAAAAAGGAACGGAAACGGTGAGCGGCCCCGGCCCCAATCCACCAGCTTCTCGAGGGTTGTCGTCACCACCATGCCCTCTGGTAGGACG
>JASFHU010000791.1:0-3089 GCA_050123055.1 Anaerolineae bacterium | reverse complement strand
ACCCATCGCGGACACGGCCACATCATTGCCAAGGGCGGGGACATGAAACTGATGATGGCCGAGCTCTATGGCAAAGCCACCGGCTACAACAAGGGCAAGGGTGGGTCGATGCACATCGCCGACCCTTGCCTGGGCATCCTGGGCGCCAACGGGATCGTAGGTGCTGGTCTGCCCATCGCCACCGGAGCCGGACTGTCGGCCAAGCTGCGCAACACTGGCCAGGTGGCCGTTTGCTTTTTTGGCGATGGCGCCTCGAACCAGGGTACCTTCCACGAAGCCATCAACATCGCCGCGGCCTTTGACCTGCCGGTCGTCTATGTCTGCGAGAACAACCTCTACGCCGTGGGCACCAGGCAGGCCAACGTGCGCAAGGTAGAGGATATCGCCGACCGTGGCATGGGCTATGCCATCCCAGGCCTGGCCATCGATGGCAATGACGTCGTGGCCGTCTATGAGGCCTGCAGGGAGGCTGTGGGCAGGGCGCGCAATGGCCTGGGACCGACGCTGATCGAGTGCAAGACCTACCGCTGGCGAACCCACTTTGAGGGGGAGCCCGACACCTACCGTCCCCCAGAGGAGGTCGAGGCCTGGATCAAGCGAGAACCGATAGCTCCTTACTGCAAGCTATTGGTCGAGCAGGGTGTTCTGAGCCAAGCTGAAGCGGACGAGGTTGAGACTGGGGTACTCCAGGAGCTGGACGAAGCGGTAGAGTTTGCCCGCCAGAGCCCGCTTCCCGAGCCCGAGTCGGCCCTGGAAGACCTGTGGGCCTAGCCATGAGCCATCTGAACAAGGAGAACCAAACATGAGAACGCTAACGTTTGCCCAAGCCCTTGGCGAGGCCATGGCAGAAGAGTTGCGCCGGGACCCCACGGTTGTCCTGTGGGGCATCGATATCGGCCCCTACGGCGGCGCTTTTGGCGTGACCCGGGGACTGCACGAGGAATTCGGTCCCGATCGGGTGATCGACATGCCCGTGTCTGAGGCGGGCTATACCGGTTGTGGCGTCGGCGCAGCGGCCACCGGGCTCCGACCGGTGATCGAGCTCCAGTTCTCGGACTGGATCACCATCGCCTCGGACCAGCTCATCAATCAGGCGGCCAACATGCGCTACATGTTTGGCGGCCTCATTTCGGTGCCCATGGTCCTTCGCGCCCCGGTGGGGGGATACACCTCGGCGGCTGCCCAGCACACACACATGTTCGAGTCGATCTTTTCCTTTGTCGCCGGGCTCAAGGTAGTGCTGCCTTCGACTCCGTACGACGCCAAGGGTCTCCTCAAAAGCGCGATCCGCGACAACAACCCAGTTATCTTTTTCGAGCACAACCAGCTCTACGAGACAGAGGGCGAGGTTCCAGAGGAGGAATACACCATCCCGCTGGGCAAGGCCGACGTCAAGCGGGCAGGATCGGACGTGACCCTCGTGACCTACTCCTATATGGTATCCAAGTCACTGGCCGCCGCCGAGGAATTGGCCAAGGAGGGGATCGACGTCGAAGTCGTCGACCTGCGCACCGTGGACCCCATTGACGAAGATGCCATCGTGACATCGATCAAGAAGACGCACCGGCTGGTGGTGGTGCAAGAGACCTGGCGCAACTGCAGCGTCAGTTCCGAGGTCGCCGCCATCGCCGCCGAAAAGGCACTGGACTATCTCGACGAGCCGGTCCTCCGCGTGACGGCCTATCACGTGCCCACGCCCTTCAGCCCTGTGCTGGAGGAGTACGTACTGCCCAACGAGGAAAAGATCATCGCGGCGGTCAGGCGCGTCGCCGGAGGGTAGCCACATCTTGGGGAGCGCGAGGTCTGCGCCCTGTGGACAAAGGAGGCAACCTGTGGCCGATCTACTGAGTGGCAAGGTCGCGCTGGTGACCGGCGCGGCCAGGGGCATCGGACGCGCCATCGCCGAGGTCTATGCTGAGCATGGCGCCCGGGTGGCGGTTGCGGACATCCTGCTCGGTGATGCGCAGGCTGTGGCTGAAGGGATCAATGCCTCGGGCACGGCGGACATCCCCAGGCCGCGTTCCATCGCCGTGCAGCTCGACGTCGCCGACCCGGAGAGCGTGCAACGGGCGGTCGACGGCACAGTGGATGCCTTTGGCCGGCTCGACATCCTGGTCAACAACGCCGGGATCCATCGCGGTCACCTGATCGTCGATTTTCCCCTGGAGGACTGGGACGAGGTCTTGGCGGTCAACGTGCGGGGTACCTTTCTCTGCTCCCAGGCCGCAGCCAGGCAGATGATCGAGCAGGGGGAGGGAGGCTGCATCCTTAGCATGTCCTCCGCATCGGGCAAAAAGCCCGATCCCAAGGGAGCCGCCTACTGTGCCTCGAAATCGGCTGTCATCGGCTTTACCCGGGTCCTGGCGCTGGAACTCGGACCCTACGGCATCCGGGCCAACGCAGTTCTGCCTGGGGCTACAGACACCAAGATGCTGCGGGACGTCGTCGACCGGGTGCCGGACCTGATGGACGAGCTGGTGGACAGGACGGTATTGGACAAGATCGCCACGCCGCGAGACCAGGCCAATGCGTTCCTGTTCCTGGCTTCCGATCTGGCCAGTCACATCACCGGGGAACAGTTGGTTGTCTCGGGTGGTGAGTTCATGGAGACGTAGGCAAAGGATGAAGGCGAAATGCTAGCAGTCCACTTTCTGGGTCAGAACCGGATTTCGCTCGATCAAGTGCCCACACCCGAGCCTCGAGGTCGGGACGTGGTGATTCGCGTCAAATCTGCCGCCATCTGCGGCACAGATCGCGAGAACCTGGAGGGCCCGGGACAGACCACTATTCCAGGTCACGAGAACGCGGGCGAGGTGGTGGCCGTCGACGAGCCTGCCCGGCTCAGCGTTGGTGACCGGGTAGCCATCAACTGCCACGTGACGTGTGGCGGTTGCCTGCACTGCCTCAGGGGCGACCTCTACTTTTGTGACGAGCTGGAAGCCATCGGCTTTGAGTGGGACGGCGGCTTTGCCGAGTACTTGCTCGTGCCGGAGGCTTGTTGCCACCCTCTGCCCGACGACGTCTCTTTCGAAGTGGGTTCGCTGCTGGTGGACATGTTGGGCACACCGTTCAGGGGGGTCAAGCGCGCC
>JASFHU010000790.1:0-3094 GCA_050123055.1 Anaerolineae bacterium | reverse complement strand
TGGTCATTGATCTCAGGCCGTTTCAACGCTCTCTTGCCGCCAATCGGCCAACGCGGCCAAAAAGTCGTCTATGGACTCGTCCTCTGGCCAGCCGCCTAGCAGCTCGCCCAAGTCTACGATAGGTTGAACGCCTTGCCGCTCAGCCAAGGCCTGGACATCGGGAACTTGCCAGAAAGCAGGGGATGCTGGTGTGGCTGGCAGCTGATCCTCCAATTCCGGCAAGACTTCTGCAACTACTCGCAGCCGCTCTCGCGGCGGCAACGAGCGCAATAGACGCAACACGTTGTCCGTATCCTCTGTCGCCGTTTGAGTCTTCACCTTCCACCTCCTGACCATAAAACGGTCATCGGTCCCTCAGAGTATAGCATATCGTCAAGTGCCCTGTCAAGCAGACGGCGATTCACCTTGTTGTCAGGTTCTGTTGTCATGTTCCACCGTGATCACGATCTTGCCCAGGTTGGGTTCTTTTTCAAGATAGCGGAGCGCTTCAGGGACTTTACTCAAGGGGTATCGTCTACCTATGACAGGTACCACTTTGCCGGCTTCAAAAAGCTCTGTCAAAATGTCCAAATCCTCTTTACTGTTTGGTTTCCACATCACGGCTCCCAGTTTCTGACTCCCCATCCTTGAAACCAAAGGGGCCAGGAACAGAGCTTGGAAGATTGCCGCCGTGGAACCTCCGACAAAGACACAGACCCCCTTGGGATTCAAAGCACGCTTGTAAGCAGAAATCGAACGAGAGGCCACAATATCCAGAATTAAGTCGTAGCGCTGCCCACTTTTGGTGAAATCCTGCTGGGTGTAATCGATGACATGGTCTGCACCAATCGAGCGTAGCATATCCAACTTGGCCGTGCTATCTACGGCAGTCACCTCAGCGCCATAGTACTTGGCGATCTGCACGGCAAATGTACCCACACCACCACCCGCACCATTGATCAAAACCTTCTGGCCTGGCTGAATCTGTCCTGTGTCCGATAGCATCAGGCTGGGCGAAGATGGTTCAGCACCGCGAAGGTTCTGCAGGGCGTTGCATGCCGCTGTAGGTACGGCCGCTGCTTCCTCGAACGTCATACTGGCCGGTTTCAGCCTCAAGGCATCCTCGGGAACAGCTACATACTCGGCAAAAGCGCCAAAACCATGCAGGGACAAGTCCCCCCATATCTCATCCCCTGGCTGAAACTGCTTCACGTTTTTGCCAACTGCTTCAACCCGCCCGGCTATATCGGATCCAAGTATCTTGGCTTTGGGTGTTTGAAGCTCAAAGATGCGGGACCAAAACACACCTCTGAGGAGTTCCACGTCGGCTGCATTCACGGATGCTGCGCATACTTTTACCAGTGCTTCATTGTCCTTGGGAGTAGGTTTTTCTACCTCTTTGAGCTGCAGGACATCCGGTGGTCCATGTCTTGTATAGGGGATTGCCTTCACGAGTATCCTCCTGCTTTGCCCAGATCCAGCCTTTAGCGAAGGTTTTGCTCTCCGCCTCGCATCACCAGCCAAGAACCTGTGCCGCCACGAGCTGCAGGATCGTCAGGATCAGGGGCAGTGCGATGGCGCTAAGGACAAGTCGAGCGGTTTCCGGCCTCCAGGGCCAGGTAGGGATGGATGCAATCCGCTTGTACCGGATCTCCAGGCTGGCGATCGTCCCGTTGAGCTTGTCAATCTCAGAGTAGTCGTCATTATGCACTTGTTGATCGAGCTTTGAAAAGACAGCTTCGAAGCGCAGATCGAGCTCGTGCAGCACCCTGTGCTTCTCCGTCTCCATCAGTCTGTGAGCGCCAAATAGCGGCCAGACAAAGACTCCAATAGCCAGAACTGACATTAACACCAGGGATACAGGGCTTACCGGACTTGCCAGTAGATCTGGATTGATCAGTGTCCATCCATAGGCACCAACCACCAGTCCCACGGCTGTGGTCGCAGTGAGTTTCGAGAAGACTTCTAGAGGCCCCAGATTGAACAGATGGACGCGAACGTACTTTTCAGAATTGATGGTATTGACCAATCGTAGTTGCCTGATGGTATGATAGAAAAATGCCCCAAACACAAAGGCAGGAACCTTGTCCAGGATCTGAAAGACGATGGTGAAGACAGGTAGCTGCTCAAGGGCGGCGAACCTGGCCGGTTCGATCCACACTCGTTCGCTGACGATCAACAAGCCCAACGTGAGCAGGCCAGCGATCAGCGTTGGGCCAGCAGGCATGGTCGAGAGCCTGTATTGGAAGTCGTCGAGCTCTGACTCGGTCATTTCTAGCGTGGGTCTCATGGCGTTCAGGGCGGTCACCGCTTGCCTGTCCAGAAGCTGCATCAGGGCCAGGCCGAAGGCGAGCAGACATGCGTTAAAGATGACGAGCGGCATGAGCACCTCGGCTTTGGGCAGGCCACCGTCCAACCAGAGAAAGATCACCTGAACCAGGATCAGTCCAAGCCCGAGCCCGCCATAAAAGACCCATGACCGTATCGGTAGTTGCTCGACCCAGTCATTGAAGCGATCGACCCAACTGGGCTTGTAGGGTCGCTCTGTGCTGTTTGCCGTCATGCAGTTGGCCCTCCGGATGCTTCTTGAATCTCACCGTTACCTTGCTTGGCCACATGCCTTCTCAGGCTCCGGAACAGCAATAGGGCAGCGACCGCATACATCAGCGCCCAGAGGATCAAAAAGACGGTCAGCGCTTTGGGCACCAGTTCGGCCGCAGCAGCGTTCGGGATGACGCTGAAGTCAAAGGGGAAGATGATCAGCAGCGAAACAGTCACCGTGATGCCGATGAGACAGAAGGCTATCCAGGCAACCTGGCGAAACCAGTACCGGGGGAAGATCATCGTGGCGACAAGGGCTACAATGACCACAATCGAGGCGATAATTGGAAACGGCAGCCAGGTGAAATAGTCAGCGGTCAGCAGCGATTGCCGGGTAACACTTCCGTCCGCTTCGGTGGTGGACCAGGCGATAACCTGGTAGAAACGGGTGAGAAAGATGAGTTGAACCACCGTGATGACCAGGACAGCCAGATCACCGGCAATATCGCTGCACCTACCCCCGGATGATGATTCCATACCCTGCCTCCCTGTACCAATACGGTCGAAACTGGTC
>JASFHU010000789.1:0-3104 GCA_050123055.1 Anaerolineae bacterium | reverse complement strand
TACACTACAAACTCATCGTACCGGCCCTGGCAGGGCAGGCCGTGACAGAAGTGCATGGCCCGCCGTGCGGGCAAAAAGATACTGGCCGAAATTGTGCTCCAGCTGCAACCCTCTGCCGGATGCCGGCAAAGGGAGGCCAGGGGCCCGGCGTGGGTCGCCATCAACCGCTGGGCAAAGGGCACATCGATTTCCCCCAGGGCGGCCTCCAGCGCTCGCGTGGCGTGCTCGTGCCGCTGGATAGAGTGGCCCTTCAGGTGCGGCTCGTTGGCGTCCACAAAGCAGGCCCGTAGCTCGGAGCTGGTGAAGTGATTGGTGTTAACCAACACGCCGTCGTGGGTCTCGAACAGGCCGTAGGTGCGATGGCCGATCTCAAAGACAGCCAGGTGACCGCGCGCATCTGCCAGGATGAGGTTATTGCGCCCCATGCGGGGCACCGAGCGTAGGTAGTCGAGGGCCGAGGGAACGCAATCGTGCTCCTCCAGGAGGTGCATCATCAGTGAATAGTCCGGCAGGCCGGGTCCCAGGTCGGTGGACGTGACGTGGGTGTCGGCCACGGCCAGCCCCGCCTGGTTGATCCCGGCGCAGAACACGCCAGGGCAGCCAGCACTCCCGCTGCAGATGTAGCGATACCCCGACTGGGGCGTGACCTGGATCACAACTTGTAAGGGGAGGTGCTCGGTGCGATAATCGCGGCTCTTGGCGAGGAGGGGACCGGACGTCCCGTCCGCCCCAGCAACGGTTGCCGAGCCCGTGGCAGCCCAGGTAGTGCAACCCTCGGCGGCGCGGGGCTGGCGCGCCACATCCCCATGCATGGCGTCGCACAGATAGATGCCCAGAGAGTAGCGCAGCAGCGTGTCGAACTCGAACTCGAGTGCCTCGGCTTGACCCCGGATCAGGTCCAGCAGCGGAGCGTCGATCTCCTGGAGCAGGTCGCGGGTCTCTTGCAGCAGCCGCTCGAACCAAACGTGGCTGCCAGCAGGCGCACCGGCCCGCTCAGCCTGCGCAAACCGGGCCTCCCTTCGGACCTGGTCCGCAATGGCCCTGGCAATCTGCGGCCGCAGGCTCTGGGCCTGGCGGCCGTGCTGCCACCCCTGGGTATAGTGATCTCCGTCTAGTGTGAGTGTAAGACAGTCCATGGTCCTGCCCAAACCTAGGTCGTGGGGCTCGATCTGGTCGTCTGGTCCAAAGATCGGACCTGGTCCGCTATGGCCTTGGCCACCCGTGCCATATTCTCCTCAACTGAGTCTTGCCCTTTCAAGAGCATGGCTTCATAGATGACGTCCACCACCGCGAGTTGGGCAGTGCGCACTGTGGGCGAATCGTATGCAATGGCCGCCGCCAGCGAAGTGGTGCACAGTACAATGTCAGCCGCTTCGGCCACGGGCGTTCCCGCATAGCTCGTCAGCGCAATGGTTGTAGCCCCTCCCGCATCGGCCAGCGTTAGCGCCTCGGCCACGTGGCGCTGCAACCCTGTATGGGAGATGCCGATCCCAACGTCTTGGGGAGTGAGAGCGGCAGCCGACATCACCTGCATCTGGGAATCCAGAAATGCGTTGGCGTTGATGCCCAATTGCATGCACTTGAAATGTAACTCGCGGGCGGCGATCCCTGCACCGCCTGTAGCATAGACGTCCACGCGCCCGGCACGTAGAATGGCGTCAACCACCTGCTGAAGAACGTCCAGATCCAGGGTCCCCTGGGTATCACGCAGGGCCTGGATGTTGGCCGCAAAGATCTTTTGCGTCACGCTGGCCAATGTATCGTCCGCTTGGACCTCCACGTATGCGAGGTTGTGCGGTGAATCCCACTCTTTGGCCAACGCGATCCTGAACTGCCGGTATCCTTCGGTCCCCATTCGCCGGCAAAACCGCGATACCGTGGTGGTGCCTACGCCGGACACCTTTGCCAACCTGGTGATCGACAACCCCACGACCTCGTGCGGATGGGTCAGAACATAGCCCCCAACTTTGCGCTCCTGCTCAGGCAGTCGCGGCAGCATCTGTTTGAGCCGGAGTAGAATGCGCCCCGGACGTCGGTTGTCCACCTTGTCCACGATTGTACTCATCACAGAGCCAGTATAGCAGAAATTATTCCCGTTGTCAATATCCTGGACGGAAATTCTGCCCGTATCCGACCACCCGACATGAAACACTTATTGCAAATAGGCATATCAAGAAATAGACCTTGCATTTCTGCGGATTGTGTGGTACAATCAGGACAGTGTGTGCGCAAAGAGCAATTGCTCACATCCCGGTTACCCAATGGAGTCAAAGGCGCAGTGGATAGCTCAGGCAATAACCAGTTGGACCAGGCCGAGGGCCAGGATGCCCTGACAGACAGAATCCTTGCCGCTCTTCCTCAACTGAGCAAGAAGCACAACAAGATTGCCCGTTTCATCCTTGACCATCAGGATGTGGTGGTCTTTGCCTCGGCGAGTGAGGTGGGAGTCAGGACGGACACCAGCGCTGCCACTGTAGTGCGGTTTTGCCAGGCCCTGGGCTACGAGGGCTACCTCCAACTCCAGGCAGTCATCCGGGAGCGCGTATCCGCCCAGTGGACGGCCGTCCGGCACTTTGAGGAGCGTTTGAGCGGTCCCATCGCCGACGAGGAACTCGTGACCCGCGTCTTTGCCACAGACATTCACAATATCGAGCGTACGGCGGTTCTCACTGCCAGCGAGCGCCTGCAGGCTGCTGCTGCCGAAATACACCGTGCGCGACAGACGCTCATCGTGGGCAGTGGATTGGCAGCCGTACTTGTGGAATTCCTGGGCTATTCCTTGCAGATGATCGATCTGCCGGTCCGGAGTGTCACCGGCGGCGAGGAGCCGCTGGCCCTGGCCCTGGCTTTCCTGCAACCGGAGGACGTCGTCGTTGGCATCAGCTTTCGGCGCGAGCCCAGGGATGTGGTCAATGCCATCCAGGAGGCTCGGGCTGTTGGAGCTCGGTCGATTGGTATCACTGACAGCGAACTGTCCCCAGTCAATCAACTGGCGGATTATTCGTTTGTGGCCGTCATGGGTGGCGTGGCGCACAGCGCTTCGCCGGTGGCGGCCGTGTCCCTGCTCAATGCTTTCATTGCCGCTCTTTCGCTTGGCGCACCGG
>JASFHU010000788.1:0-3106 GCA_050123055.1 Anaerolineae bacterium | reverse complement strand
AGGTAGCGCTGGCTTTGTTGAACGGGCGCGCAAGGCGCGCAGGATGGTGGGCGGCGGGCTGCGCCAGGCGGGTGTTCTGGCCTCGGCAGGGCTGGTGGCCCTGCAGACCATGACCCGGCGCCTGCAAGAGGATCACGACAACGCCCTCGCCCTGGCACAGGGATTGTCCAGGATCGAAAAGCTGGGCATCGACCTGGCGACCGTGCAGACCAACATGGTCAATGTCGACTTGAGTGGCCTGGGGATGGGCAGTGCTCAGTTCTTGGAGAAACTGGGCCACCATAGCATCAAGGCCAACCCGCGGGGCCCGTACCGCATCCGGCTGGTGACCCACCGGCACATCACTGCCCAGGCCGTGGAGCGAGCGGTGGCAGCCTTCGCCGAGGTTGCTGCCTAGAGGAGGAGATGAGTGATGGCAGACACACCGATTTCGCTACGTGGCGTATTCACGCCCATTGTGACCTCGTTTGACCAGGCTGGCGACGTCGCCCACGACAAGATGGCCTCGAACCTGGAGAGATGGAACCAAACGGGACTCAGCGGCTATATCGTGCTGGGTTCCAACGGCGAGTGGGTCTACCTCGACGAAAGGGAGCGCCAGGCGGTGCTCGAGAATACCCGCCGGGCCATCCCGCCTGACAAGTTGATGATCGCCGGCACAGCCGCCGAGTCGACGCGCCACACCATCAGGCTGACTGAGGAGGCGTCAAAAATCGGCGCCGACGGGGCCATCATTGTCAACCCCAACTACTACAAGAGCCAGATGACGGCGCCAGTGCTCACCGAGTTCTACGAGGCAGTAGCCGATGCCTCGCCGATTCCGATCATGATCTACAACCTGCCACCTGCGACAGGCATGGACTTGCCGGCTGATCTGCTGGTTGTCCTGTCACAGCATCCCAACATCATCGCCGTCAAGGACACGGGGGGCAACATCGCCAAGATGGGCGAGACCATCCGCCGGGCGGCGCCGGACTTCCAGGTCCTATCCGGTTCGGCCAACTTTTTCTACCCGTCGATGGCCATGGGCGTGGCGGGCGGTATCTTGGCCTTGGCCAATCTGGCACCCGGCGAGTCGGTAGCCCTCTATGACCTTTTCCAGGCCGGCGAGATCGACAAGGGGCGCGAGCTGCACCTGCGGATGTTGCCGGTCAATCTGGCCATCACCACCCGCTTTGGCGTTCCCGGTCTCAAAGCAGCGCTGGACATGGCGGGCTTTTATGGTGGGCCGCCCCGTTTACCTTTGCGTCCTCTGGACGGGGAACGGCGCCAGGAACTGAAGACAATTCTCGAGACGGCTGGCTTGATCTAGAGCCCCACCAAGGAGCCATAACAATGATCACCTTGTTGAAGGGAGGTTGGCTCGCCGCCTGGGACGGGAGCCAGCACCGCATGGTTGAAGGTGGTGAGGTCGCCTTTGAGGATGAGACGATCCTGTATGCCGGTCCTCGCTTCGACGGGCAGGCCGACGTGGTCGTCAACAGGCCGGAATGGTTCATCAGCCCCGGCTTTATCAACCTGCACGCCCACGTGGGCGTCGAATTGATGGCCTCGGTGGTCGACGTGGCCCGTTCGGGCCGGTTCGCGCCCAGTGAGGAGTTCGCGCTGAACGCGCCCCTGTTCATGTGGCCCACCCTGACCCACGAACAGCAGCGGCTGGGTGCAGAGTTTTCTTTGGTGCAGATGCTTCGCACCGGCACGACCACCGTCGTCGACGCCCATGGCTACGGCCCTATCTGGTGGTTGGGCAACCCGCCCACCGACGAGGCCTACCTCGCCGAGGCGGTCGGCCGCATCGGCAGCCGCGCCTACCTGGCCCTCGGCTTCCGCTCGGCGAGGTCCTACCAAAAAGCGGACGGCACCCGAGCCTGGCATTGGGACGAACAGATGGGCTTGGGCCTGCTGGACGCTGCTCTGCGCTTTGTCGACGAGCATCACCGGACCCACGACGACCGTGTGCAGGTCATCCTCTGCCCCCATGCCGTGGACAACTGTAGCCCGGCACTGCTAGCCGCGGCCATGGAGGCGGCCCGTACCAGGAACTTGATCATCGAGATCCATACTGCCCAGTACATGGGCGAGGTCAATCTCATCCGCGAAAAGTATGGCCGGACACCGGTGGGGCACTTGCACAACCTTGGCTTCCTGGGACCCGACATCATCCTGGGCCACTGTATCTTTATCAGTGGCCATCCGGCGGTGGGTGGTGACCCTGACCAGGACCTGGCGCTGATCGCCGCTGCAGGCTCCCCGGTAGCCCACTCGCCCTTGCCCTTTGCCCGGGGAGGCACGGCCATGTACAGCCTTCCCCGCTACCTGGACCACGGCATCAAAGTCGGTTTAGGCGGCGACATCTGGCCTGCCGACCTCATCGAAGAGATGCGGCTGGCCTGGTTCCTGGGCAAGCACACCAAAGGCACCGCCAATCGGCCGACCTGCCACGAAGTCTATGCCGCGGCGACGGTGGGCAGTGCCGATGCCCTGGGCCGCGTTGACCTGGGCCGGCTCGCGCCGGGCGCGCGGGCCGATATTGTGTGCATCGACCTTTCCCGCTACCACTATGGACCGGTGCTGGATCCGGTCCGTTCCCTGGTAGCCTTCGGCAAGGGGCAGGACGTGGACACGGTCTATGTTGAGGGGCGTGCGGTGGTCGAAGGAGGTTCGGTGCTAAATTCCGACGAGGAGGAGCTTCAGGCCGCCGCGCCTGGAATCCTGCGCGACCTGGCCCATGCAGCCTCGGCGCGGGATCCGCAAGGCCGAACCCTGGAGTCTATCCTGGAACTGGAGGAGATCCTTGGCTGAGACTGGTTGGGATTGGAGGTAGCTCATGGATGATCGTATGTACACAGCCTTGGCCCAGGCTTCCACGGCCAACGTCAGCGACGTACTGGGCTCGATGGGGGTCATGCAGCCCGCCATCCGGTCGATGGTGCCCGGCTGCAAGCTTCTGGGGCGGGCCTTTACCGTCAAGGCCTACCCAGGTAGCATCCTGACCGTGCACAAGGCCCTGTTCGAGGCCAGTGCCGGCGATGTCTTGGTCGTCGATGGCGAGGGGGACAGCGGGGCCGGGGCGCTCATGGGTGAGATCATGGCTCTGGAGTGCCAG
>JASFHU010000787.1:0-3106 GCA_050123055.1 Anaerolineae bacterium | reverse complement strand
TTCTATACTGGTAAGGTTGGCTGGTGGAGCTGAGGGGACTCGAACCCCTGACCTCTACAGTGCGATTGTAGCGCTCTCCCATCTGAGCTACAGCCCCCCGGGCCAATTACGGGCGATAGTATAGCCCAGAATGGTCATGTTGTCAAAAAGACTGGCCTTCGGGGACTTGATCATCGCCCTCGAGAAGCGCTCGAGCTAGGATTTTGAGTTTCCTCCTGCCTGTGGTATGCTGTAGCCGCTTCTTTCGAGATCCCCATCTTGAGGAGGGCAAGGACGATGCCTGTCGAATTACAGCGAATTGAGGTTGGCCCGTGGCCGATGAATTGCTATCTGCTGCGCTGTCCAGTGTCTGGCGAGGTGGCTATTGTAGATCCTGGTGCCGATGCTGAGATTATCTTGATGGCAGTGGATCATGCGAGTGTCTGTTCTATCCTGCTGACTCATGGGCACCCAGACCATGTCGGCGCCCTGGAGGAGGTGCGGAATACCCTTGGGGTCCCGGTGGGCATCCACGCCGCCGATGCCGAGGCCTTTGGGTTGCGGGCTGACTATTCCCTGGCCGGCGGCAAAGATGTGGAAGTGGGCCGCTCGCGGGTGGGCGTCGTGCACGTGCCAGGGCATACACCGGGTAGTGTCTGCCTGCGGTTGAACGGCCGCGCTGTCGTTGGAGATGCTATCTTTCCCGGTGGGCCGGGCCATACAATCTCGCCCGAGGCGCTGGAGCAAAGCCTTGAATCGTTGCGCCGAGAGGTCTTTGTCTGGGCAGATGATGTGGAACTGCATCCGGGCCATGGAGGTTGTACGACCGTTGGCGCCGAGCGGGTTGCTTTTGAGCGTTTCGTGACCTCTGAGCGTCCCTCTGATCTGTGCGGGGACGTAGCCTGGCGCTAGGCTCACCGGCTTCTGACAGCACTGCCCCTTGCGGGAACGCGGAAAAGGGAGTATACTGTCCGGCGAAGGGAGCGCTCTACCGGGTTGGAGTTTGCCCTTGGTTTAGAGCACCATGACCTGTCCAGGACCTGAGATCTGAACTGCACTACAACTGCGACCTTCAATAGGAGGAGAGATGATCGGCCGGATCATCAAGGGCAAGTACAAGATCTACGATGAAGTTGGCTCCGGGGGATTCGCCACCGTCTACCTGGGCCGCAATCTGGACACCAACGAAATCGTCGCCATTAAGGTGCTCAGCGAGCAATTTCTGACCCACCCAAGCTACGTCGAGCGCTTTCGGCGCGAGGCAGGCTTGGCCGAACGCCTGCAGCACCCAAACATCGTGCGCACCCTCGACCATGGAGTCGAGAACGGGATGCACTTCCTGGTCATGGAGTTTGTCGAGGGTTTGACGCTCGACAAGATGATTGAGCGCAAGGGGCGGCTCTCGGTCGAGGAGACCATCTCGTACGTCGAGCAAACTTGCGCCGGACTGCAGGCTGCCTACCAGGCAGATATTGTCCATCGCGATATCAAGCCAGCCAACCTGATGATCACGCCGGATGGTTCGGTCAAGATCATGGACTTTGGGATTGCCCGTATGGAGTCCATGTCTACGCTAACCCAGAGCGGCGTGTTCATGGGGACGCCGCGCTATATCTCGCCCGAGATGGCCAAGGGTGAAGGCACAGATATCCGCTCCGACCTGTATTCCCTTGGGCTGCTTGCCTACGAGATGCTTCTGGGCTCACCTCCCTTTGATGGCGATAACCCCTGGGCTGTACTGCGGCACCAGATCGAGTCTCCACCGCCGTCACTTGGCCAGGCCCGTCCTGATGTGCCTTCCTGGCTGGAAGCGATCATTATGCGTGCGATCGCCAAAGATCCTGCCAACCGCTTCCAGACCCCGGCCAATATGCTTGCCGCATTGCAGGAACGAACGGCCACACCTGGCGTATATCCCGCCACGATGCCGCCTGGTCCGGCTGAAGACGCTACGATGGTCAGCGCGTCTGGACGTGATGGGGGAGGGCGGAAGGGCCTGATCATAGCGCTGGTAGGTTTCGCGGCTGTTGTGGCCCTGGGATTGGCTGCTCTTTTGGCCCTTGGCCGAGGCGGCGGAGAAGCTGAGCCGACGGCCACGGCGCTTGTGTTGGTGGTGACGAATACGCCAGCAGACACTCCCACTCCGACGGTGACAGAGCCTTCCCCTACCGGCACCGGTCCGCCGCCGACTGAGTCTCCATCCCCAGAACCGACGGACACGGTTCCGCCGACAGCCACGCCGACGGCGCTGCCGACCGATACACCCCAGCCGACGGCGACCTGGACCCCGATCCCCACCCAGACGCCCGCACCGACGGCAACGTCCGCGCAGCAGCCCACCGATACACCCCAACCCACAGCCATCCCCACGCAGGCGCCGACCTCCACGCCGCAGCCTGAAGCATCGCCTACCAGCCCTCCCGCCGCGGTGCTCGCGGGCAAGATCGCCTATAGTGTAGGGGGGACGCTGTATGTGGTGGATGTCAAGACCAAGGAACCACTCTTTACGGTCTCGAGTATGCGACAACCTGACTTTCGTGGTGATGGAGCGGAGCTCTTGGCGGATGGGCTGACCAATCCAGCCACGGTGGTGAATATCAACGCCAAGACGGGGGCAATCATCCGGGAGCAGGCAGAGTTCACGGATGATTATCACCCCTTCTGGTCGCCTGATGGCTCCAGGTTTACTTTTGATTCCAAGCATCACGGATTGGGCGGGTACACGATGCTCTATACCCAGGCACTGACCAATCGCAAACCTAACGAGCCGATCACTCTTCACTCCGACGGGCAGCAGATTCGGGGACACTCGACAGTGTGGACAGATGACGACCTGATCGCCTTCACCGGGTGCGACTACTGGCCCGGCGGCACTGGTGGGTCCAGGTGCGGCATCTATGTCATGCCGAGTTGGAGCGGCCGGCCTACTCTGAGCCGCTCGGGGAATACAGACATGCGCGCTACGGACAATCATGGTGGTCAATTGGTCTTTATGAGCCGGGAAACGGGCAATTGGGAAGTTTTTGTCATGCCCAACCGGGGCGGGGAACCGCGCAACCTGTCTCAGAGCCCCGGTTCGCAGGATGGTCTGGGTACCTTTTCGCCCGATGGAAAGAAGGTGGCTTTT
>JASFHU010000786.1:0-3122 GCA_050123055.1 Anaerolineae bacterium | reverse complement strand
CAAGATTGCTGTGGCCTCTGGATTCAACCCCGTCCTCGCCGAGATCAGCTTTGAGGTTGTGGGTGAATCCAGAGGCCACAGCAATCTTGAGCTCACCGCGTATACGTTCACAGATACGGCGGGGCAGACGATTGAGGTCAAAGTCCGCAACGGACGGATCAGGGTCGTACCCGCGCGACCGGCGCGGCGGCCCTCTCGGTAGGATAGTCGCCACGTGGTTATTGCACGGTGACCGGGACAACAACTCGCCTCATGAACCAGCCGGCTGCATCAAGCTTCGGTTCGGCAGCGGAAGCGGGCTAATGGATATCGATAATGCAGGTCAGGAAGTTGCCGGTGTTGACAGCGATGCTCTGGCCTGCGGTGGTGCATGGTCTGTGCCGTACCAGCCCGGCGGATCGCACAGCTGGGAGAAGGTACGGTGTGAATCGAGTAGAGCTGGAGTCTGGGGGAGCGGACTTCCATGTCGTCGCATTCGCGGCAAGGAAGTCCGCTCTGCTTGCCGTCGTGCTGCCTCCGAGTAGCCAAGCGCTGTCGCCCTTCACAGGTGGTCGCGCGCAGCTGCGCCGTCCCGATGCATTTGGGAAGCGTGGGGCGGGGTCAGACTGGCGTTGACGAGGCCCTCGGCTCTGGATCGAGTCGGCAGCCACAGGGTATCCGCTAGAGTTGGATAAGAAGACGATGGGAGGAGAATGATGGACCGCTTGAATCGGCGTAGGGCCATTGCCACATTGATGATTTACTTCCTCCTTGTCAGTTGGGTGCCCGGTGCTTCCGCGAGACTGCCATCGGAGCGGCAACAGAAACCCTTGAAGCAAGGACCGCAGGAGGATGCCACCCTTTGGGTTGGCTCGGGCGAGGTGGAGCCTGGGGGCAGCGTGACGGTCCCGCTGTCGACGAGCCTGGGGACCCACCTGCTTGGAGCGACCACGGTCCAGGTGGACTATGATCCCGCCGTGGTGGAAGCAGTCGCCTGCCACGCCGACCCGGGCGGCCTCTTTGACTTTGCCCTGTGCAATCTGGATACCGGCTCCGTCATCTTCACGGCCATCTCTGCAGCAGGCGCATCCGGGAATCCCCTGTTGGCCGAGATTGTCTTCCAGGCGCTAGGCACAGTCGGCGAGAGCAGCGCTCTTATCCTGACCCCTGATACCTTTGCCGATCCCGACGGTGGGGCCATACCGACCAGCACCCAGAACGGGCTGATCACGATCCTGACCGGTGCGTTGGCCGCGCCCACGAACCTGGTGGCGGTGGCGGCGTCGCAGACCGAGATAGGCCTTACGTGGCACGACAACTCGGCTGACGAAAGCCTCTTCCTGGTGGAACGCTCCCCCGATGGCTCCTCGGCATGGTCGGAGATCGCCTCGCCCGCGGCGGACACGATGGGCCACGTGGACCAGGGATTGGACTGCGGGACCCGGCACCACTACCGGGTGCGTGCGTACCGCGCGAGTGATGGCGTCTACTCTGCCTACAGCAACGTCGACAGCGCCACGACCTGGGCCTGTTCCGAGGCCGTGCTGTCTATTGGCTCGGGCGTGGTGGAGCCCGGGGGCAGCGTGACGGTGCCGATGACGACAAGTTTGGGAGCGTACCTACTTGGAGCGACCACGGTACAGGTGGACTATGATCCCGCCGTGGTGGAGGCGATCGCTTGCGATGCTGACCCGGGCGGCGAGTTTGACTTTGCGCTATGCAACATCGACTTGGCCCCGGATCAAGTAGGTCTCACAGCCATATCGGCGTTTGGGGTCTCAGGGTATGTCGTTCTGGCAGAGGTTACGTTCCTGGCAGTCGGTGAGACGGGCGAATCCAGCAGCCTAACACTGACAGCCAACACGTTTGCCCATCCTGGAGGCCAGCCACTCGCTGTCACCGTGCACGATGGGCAACTCGATATAGCGGCCACAAGTACAATATACCTGCCCCTCGTGCTCAACCATCACTCTCCCTAGCCGTGGTCAGCAGCCCTGGCTAGCCTCAGTATTCAATGACAGCTCGATAAAGCTCGACACAGCCCCACTCGGACACTCGGAACCAGCAGCATGAGTCACAGAGCTGCCGGACTCCGAGTTTTCCGAGGGCTCGACGCCGAGATACTATCCATAGAGCCGTGCACTGAGCGCTAGAGTCAACTGCTTCCGACCCGAATTCCATTGAGCAGAGCGATGGGCAATCTGCGATAGAACCAAGACTCATCGCTCGTTGCGGTCATTCAGACTGACAAGTGACATAGGATATCAATGCTCAGCTCACCAGAACGAAAGGCCGGCGATGAACAGCCAATAGTAGACCAGATAGGCCCCTGCACCGGCCAGGAACAGGGCGCTCATGCGGTGGACGTAGGGCATGGCTGCCCGCAGCCCGCGGGCCACGGTCCCCTGGAAGAGGGCCGCGCCGACGGTCACGGCGATGAGGATGGCGCCCATGCCCAGACCGTATCCGATGAACTGTACAAAAGAGTTCACCAGGCCCTGGCTGGCCAGCGAGCTGCCGACGACGACCAGAAAGATGGGAAGCGTGCAGCTCAGCGAGCCGGTGGCATAGGCGATGCCAAAGAGAAACACGTTTCGCAGGTTCCGCTGCGGGCTGACGGTCACCCGGCTAGCGGCCATGATGCCCAGGGACCTGCGGGTGACCAGCAGCCACAGCCCCAGGATTGCCATCGACGCGCCGATGGCAATCCCGGCGTAGGGAAAGACCCGGATCAGCCACTGCCCACCGGCAGAGATGATGATTCCCACCACGGCCAGGATGACCAGAAAGCCCGCCGTGGCCACCAGCCCCAAGGCCAGGGCCTTGAGCAGGCGCCGGCTGACGGGCTGATCGTAGTAGCCCTCCTCCTGGGTGCCCAGGTGGTAGGAGATATAAGTTGGCAACATCAGGAACCCGCAGGGGTTCACGCTGGCGACCATGCCAGCGGCAAAGGCATAGCCCACGGGCAGCCAGCCGGCCACACTGGCCACGGCTGCCTCGACCCCATCGCGCAGGCTGATCATGACGAACAACAACCCGCCGACGATGGCGAGAGGAACAAGGAAGGAGAGCAGCACGGCCCTCCGGTTTTGCTTCGCCGGTGTAGGTTGCGCCGGACTCGTTATTTCACTCATATTCTCTCC
>JASFHU010000785.1:0-3127 GCA_050123055.1 Anaerolineae bacterium | reverse complement strand
CGCCGGAACTGGTGATCGTCACCGAGGTGGTCGAGATCCGGGAGACGGTGGTGGTGGAGCAGACCCGGATCGTCGAGGCGGAACCGAAGGAGGTCACCGTCGTCGAGACGGTCGAGGTGGTCGTCACGGCCGAGCCCGAGCCCACAGAGGTCAGCCTGAGCGGCCAGTGTTGCGACGTGTACCGCATCGGGCTCTGGGACGCCCCGAGTACGACCAACTACTGGAGCTATTTGGGGCCCGACGCCTTGGTGACCAACAGTTATGTGCTTGGCGGCTCGGCGCCGTCTCTGTACGGCCTGGCTGACGTGACGTTCCAGTTTGTGCCCTACCTGGCCAGGGATCTGATCGAGCCGGTGGACAATGGCGACGGCACCTGGACGATCACCGTGCCCATAGTGGATGGCGCGCTGTGGAGCGATGGCCAGCCCATCACCTGCCACGACCTGGCCTTCACCTTCAACACTTGCAAGGACCTGAAGCTGACCATCAACTGGCCGACCCAGTGCAAGCCCAACGAGCTGGAGGCTACCGTCGAGTGTCCGGACGACTATAACGTGCGGTTCACCTTTCTCAACCAGGCGCCCAGCCTGGGCACCTGGCAGGCCGGCCTGGCTCTGGCCCCTATCCTGCCCGAGCACTTCTGGGCCGATGCAGTGGCCGATGCCTATGCCTTTATCGAGGGCCTGGAGGAGCCAACGGTGGAGATGCCGGAGGGCGTGGACTGCAGGCTGGAGGAGCTCAGCGAGGAGGAGCGGACTGCATGCCAGCCCTACCTCGCCGCCTGGGACCCTTACAACGAGGCCTTTGAGAACGCCCGCCGGACGCTGTACGGGGCCGATGGGATCGGCGCACCCTCGGGCGGCGGCTATGTCACCGACAAGCTGGATCCGGGCGCCTTTGTCCAGCGCACGGCCAACGAGCAGTACTATTTCAAGGGGGCCGAGATCGTCGAGTACGAGGACGGCACCTGGCTGCAGATCCTGCCCGACGGCACGAGGCGCCAGCTCTACGGCGACGCTCAGGGAGCCGAGACGCTGCGGTACACTGTGGGTCCCCATGCCCCGAAAATCATCCTTTCCGTCTACGGTTCGCAGGAAGCCGCCTTCTTGGCCCTGGTTGAGGGCGATGTGGACTATGTGCTCAACTCGGCTGAAATACCCCGTGGCATCCGGGAGATGGTCGAGGACAGGGGCGAGGACATCGAGACCTACGTCAACGAGCAGTATGGCATGTATTACCTGGCCTTCAATCTGCGCAAGGCCCCCATGTCCGAGCCCGCCTTCCGCCAGGCGGTGGATATCCTCCTGGACAAGGAATTCATCATTGACCAGGTGTTGGGCGGTATTGCCTACCCCCTGTACTCGACCATGCCGCCGGGCAACGTCTTCTGGCACAACCCCGAGGTGCCCCGGCCCTACGTGGGGTGGTCGCGGGAGGAGCGGGTGAACGAAGCGGTACGGGTGCTGAAACAGGGAGGCTGGAGCTGGGCGCGCGAGCCGGCCTGGGACGAGGATCTGCAGGACGTCGTGGCTGGCCAGGGCCTGACGATGCCCAATGGGGAGCCGGTGCCAGAGATCACCCTTCTCGGCGCGGGCCCAACCGGCGATGCCGTCCAGGCCACCTTCAGCCAGTGGACCGGGGAGTGGATGCGCGAGCTGGACATCCCGGTCAAGACCGAGCTGACCGGCGTCAGCTCCATCATCGGCCCGGTGTTTGTGGAGGCGGACTTTGACATGTACGTCCTGGGCTGGGCCCTGGGCAACGTCGCTTTCCCTGACTACTTTCAGTCGTTCTGGCACAGCCGCAACGACACCGCTGTCTCTGGCAACAATAACTCGACCGGCTTCAGCAACGCCGAGTACGACGCCCTGATGGACGAGTTCATGGGGACGCCAGACCTCGAGCGGGCCCGGGAGCTGATCTTTGAGGCCCAGATCCTGCTGGCCGACCAGCGACCCTACATCCCGCTGTACTATGGACAGACCATCGATATGGCCCGCAGCAACCTCGTCTTTCCCTACACGGAGAGCTTGGGTGGTCTGGAGCTCAATGCCGGGTTGCAGACCGAGACCCGGCCGCTTTACAGGTAGTCTTTATGTTTGTGGCAGACGACCAGGGACGAAGCCCGGAACCCCAGACTTGTCTGGGTGCTTTTGGAGATAGTTGATATGTTCATGGCACGCCAGCACAAAGGAAAGCGCCCTTGTAGGGGCGCAGCATGCTGCGCCCCTACCACGACAGGGTGTTACAAGAGAAGCTCTTGAGGAGGAGGGCGGCATCGGCCTTTTAGGCTGATGCAGCCCCCTTGACCAGGAGAGGAGTGTGGACATGCTTGTTTTTCTCTTCACCGACATCGAAGGCTCATCGAAGCTCTGGGAAGAGCACACCGAGGTGATGACGGCTGTTATCGCCCGCCACGACGAGATCCTGCGGGAGACGGTCGAGGATCACGGGGGCCGCATCACTAAGCACACCGGCGACGGGATCACGGCGATCTTTGAGGCCGGGCAGCCGCTGGCCTGCGCGCTGGAGGCCCAGATGCGCTTTGCGGCCGAGCCGTGGGCCGAGATCGACGCCCTGCCTATCCGGGCCGGACTGCATGCCGGCGAAGCCGAGTTCCACCCCTCAGCAGGCACCCCTGACGGCGACTATTTCGGCCCGCCAGTGAACGCCACGGCGCGGGTGATGTCGGCCGCCTGGGGCGGGCAGATCCTGCTGACCCCCGAGGTGACCCAGGCCTCGCCCCTGCCCGACCAGGCCACGCTGCTGGACCTGGGAGAGCATCTCCTGAAGAACGTGAGTGCCCCCCAACAGCTCTTCCAGTTGGTCCATCCCCAGTTGCCGCGCCAGGAGTTTCCGCCGCCGCGCACGTTGTCGGACCAGTCGATCCGCCAGGCGGTGAGCGAGCGGGGGGCGCAGATGGCCGGGCTGGAGCCGCAGGGGATGGGCATCGCCCTGGTGAGCGCCACGCTGCTGCCGGCCCTGCAGGGGGAGCTGGACCCCGAGTCGGGGGCGCTGGAGGGGAACCTGGGGGTGCTGGAGGAACTGGGCGCCGTCTCGCTGCGTGGCTTTGTGGCCGATCTTGCCGGGCGTCTGCGGGCCGGGGAACCGATGGCCGCTGCCGAGA
>JASFHU010000784.1:0-3128 GCA_050123055.1 Anaerolineae bacterium | reverse complement strand
TTGTCGTTGCCCCAATCAGCCCTCTCGGCGATATGACCACCCCAAGCCAACACGGCATCCGACGAGTTTGCCGTGAAGTAGAGGGTGATCGACGTGGACGTGTCACCGCTGTAATCCGTCGGAGTCGTATAGCCGCTCACGCCCGTCAGCGTGCCCCCGTATAGGGTAAACTCACCCGGATCCTGGACGCCCATCCAGTCCGCACTGGACTGCATGAAGGTGTCGGCTGGGATGGCCCACGTGCTCGAGCTCGAGCACAGGCCCGCCGGAAGTCCCGACAGGGAAAGGCACGGATCCGCCGCGGTGATCGTCGCATTCCAGGTCTTGAGGTAGTCTAGCGCGTGCTTGCCGCCCTTCGTTGTATCCCACTCAATCTCGATGCTGTATTGGGTGCCAACAACCAGGTTCTGCAGGCGGCTTCTGTAGGGAATCGTCTCTCCCTCCAAGAACGGGCCGTCATTGTTCCCAGTCACCCAGCCGGTCGCTGAAGATACTACGCAGGTATAGGTGCTGGGGTCGTATCCGGTGGGCGGGTCGCACTGCCACAGCTGTTCAACTTTCGGCGGCGCAGCGTCCGTGAACGTCTTCCAGGCCAGCGGTGGTTCGTTCCAGTCGCCTGACCACGGGTATGGGTACGCTCGCACCTCATACAGGCCCTCGATGCCGTCGAGCAGGTAGTCGTACGTCAGATTGCCCAACTCGTCTGCGGGCACCGTGTCCCAGCCCGGCGTCGGCAGGTGCGAGATCGGATCGATCGTCACGATGCTGTCATCCGGGCGCAAGACCGGGAGGTCGTACTCGGCGTAGGGTGTGAAGCCCGTGCCCGTGATGTGTACCACCTCACCTGGTGCGTAATCGGCCTTATCCGTCTCCAGCGTCGGTGCCGGCTCTTCCTGCGCAAACACCGACACCGGCCCTGGCATCACCGACAGCAAAAGTGCCAGGATTAGCCAAAGACGGCCCACGTAAAGGGTGGTCCGAAGACCACTGGTAGTTTTGCCCTTGTCCATCTCCTTGCTATCTCCCTTCTTTTGTGCAAACTAAAATGAGGGGTTTCGGTCCGCGATAGAGGGGCATGCGGGCTTCATTGAACCTGCTTCGGCTGCGGTGCATGACACTCGAACGGTAGGACCATCCGGGGGTCAAGATTCGATAGGCATCACCTCCCTCTCACGTCTATGTGAATGAGCCTGAACCAGGGCGAGCTATGGGACGCCCTCCTGGTGTCGGTGTCCTATCTTGCGAGCAGGGGCCAGCGGCCCCGATCATTGGGTGTGCGGTGCTTCCTCGCCAGGACCTGTCTGGAGGAAAACTATGACTACTCTTATCTTGTTTACCGTTCTATTGTACCATAGGATACTTACAGAGTTCTAAACAGCCTCTAAATGTTCTCTAAAAGATTGGGGGCGGTGTGCAGGGTTTTCCACGCGGGATAGACTCTTGCAGACGTGAGCAAAGCGGTCTCCATCTGCTGAGGTGGAGACTGCTTCGCTGACGCTCGCAATGACAAGATCGGAATTCTTGTGAGGACTTAGAGCAGCGCTTCTACCATCGCCTGGAAGTGGATGATATGCGCCTGGATGAGTCGCTCGGCGGCGCGGCCATCGCCGGCCCGGAGTGCGGCCAGGATGTCGCGGTGATCCTCCACGTTGGCCCGCACACTGCCCATGCGATCCAGGGCAAAGAAGAAGAGGCGATAGATCAGGTCATACATATCGTCCAGGGCCCGAGCCAGAAATCGGTTGCCCGAGGCTTGATAGATCTTTTGGTGAAACTTGCGGTCGACGGCCAGCAGCGCCTGGTTGTCTCCGCCTCGAAGGGTACGGTCGAAGTCACGCAGCAACTGCTCCATTTCTTCGACTTCCTGGGGCGTGATTCGCTCTGCGGCCAGGCGAGCGCACATGCCCTCCAATGTGGTACGTACCTCAAAGATCTCGTGCATGGTGGAGGCGGTGGCGGCACGGGTGACGTACCACCGCCGGCGTCGCCGCTCCACGATCCCATCCTCAGACAGCCGATCCAGGGCCTGGCGGACCTGGGTGAGACTCCCACCGGTGTCCCGCACCAAGGCCCTGTCCTCGATGGGCTGGACCGGATCGATCTCCAGGTCCAGGATCTTTTGTTTGATGGCCTCATACATCAGATCAACCTGTTCCATCCTCTCACCTCCCAGGATCTTGTCAGGGGCTCGGTCAGGAGACCCTCGCCCATCAGAGAGATTCTCTGCTCGAAGGCCCTTGCCAGGGGGCTCGGTCAGGAGACCACTCGGAGGTGGTCCTTGGGACCTTCGCCCATCTGAGCTCGGTCGGGAGACCACTCGGAGGTGGTCCTTGGGACCTTGGCCCATCCGAGGTTGCTCGGTCGGGAGACCACTCGGAGGTGGTCCTTGGGACCTTGGCCCGTCCGACGCTGCTCGCCCAGCGTCGATCTCCATTATAGCCCCTTTTTGCGAATCAGGCAAGAGACTTGACAAAAGACGCGGCATGTGTTATCCTTTCAATGTATCTTGGATATATTACCGGTATACCCAAGAGTCCAAAGCCTTTGGAGCCGTGGTAGGCGGCTAACGACCGGCTTGCCGGTCCTCATCTGGTAGGGGGAAGGGTCCTCTTTTGCAGGCGTGCTCAGAGGGGTGCACGTGCGGCTCAGCGATAAAGCCTATCAACTCATCAGACACAAAATCATCACGCTGGAACTCCCACCTCTGTCGGCCATCGACGAGCAGGCGCTGATGGAGGATCTTCAGCTTGGCCGCACGCCCATCCGCGAGGCGCTCCAGCGGCTGGCGGCGGAAGATCTTGTGCTGCTTGCGCCCCGCCGGGGGATGTTTGTGGCCGATATCAGCATCACCGATCTGCAGAAAATATTCGAGGCGCGCATGGTGCTGGAGGCGTTCTGTGCCCAGTTGGCAGCTCAGCGCGCAACGTCAGAGCAACTGGCCGAGATGGCGAGGGTGATGCAAGAGATGGACCACGTGCCGGATGGGGACAACCGGGCCCTGATGGCCATTGACGAGCGTTTCCACGAACTGCTCTACGAGGCAGCCGACAACGATTTCGTAGCCGACACCCTGAAACGCCTGCACGCCCTGAGTTTCCGGCTCTGGCATCTTGTTCTGGACCGGCTCG
>JASFHU010000783.1:0-3135 GCA_050123055.1 Anaerolineae bacterium | reverse complement strand
GACGTCTCCCCTCCAGGACCGGGCCGAGTTCATCCGCACGTTTTCTGGGGACGACCGCTATGTCATAGACTTTCTGGTGTCCGAAGTCCTGGCAGGACAGCCGGAAGAGGTACAACGCTTCCTGCTGCAAACCGCCATCCTGGAGCGCATGTGTGGGCCGCTTTGTGATGCGGTCCGTTCCGGAGGTGATGGGCAGAGGCTCCTGGAATACCTGGATCAGGCCAACTTGTTCCTTGTGCCGCTGGACCACCGGCGAGGATGGTATCGCTATCATCGCCTTTTTGCCGACGTGCTGCTGCGCCGATTGCGCAGGGCGGAACCAAGCCAGATCCCAGAGCTTCACCGGAGGGCCAGCGCATGGTACGAGAGCAAAGGCTACCACGGTGATGCCATCCACCACGCGTTGGCCGGCCAGGACCTGACCGGAGCTGCCCGCGTGGTCGAGAAAAACGCACTTCAACTGCTCATCCACAGCGAACTGACGACGCTCATCAGATGGCTGGACGCACTCCCCGACGACTTGATACGCTCACGGCCCTGGCTGTCTGTTTATTCCGCCTGGGCGCATTTCATCACCGGCAATGTCAAAGCCGTCAACCAGTTCCTGGAAGCCGCCCAAGGGCTATCGCATGTGGCCGAACAAGACTTGCTCGGCCACATCGCGGTCATTCGCGCTCGAATGGCCCTGGCCGACCAGGACTTGTCGTCGGCCGTGGAACTCGCCCACCAGGCGCTGGAATCTGTGCCCGCAGGCCACCCGGTACGTGGTCACATCGCCGTGATCCAGGGGCAGGCGGCCTTCATGCGAGGCGATCTGGCCGGGGCCGGGCAGGCTCTAGGCGAAGCGGTCTCGATTGCCCAGGACTGCGGGCACCTGTTCATGGTCGTGGATGCCACCACCCGGCTGGGCTACCTGCAGACGCTGCAAGGTCACCTGAGCCAGGCGCTACAGACCTACGGGGAGGCGCTGCAATTGGCCGAGGTGCAAGGGCGCAAGTTGCCGGTAGCGGGCAACGCGCACATCCGGATGGCCCTGGCGCTGCGCCAGCGAAACGAACTGGATGCTGCCGGCCATCACCTGATGCAGGGTCTCGAGTTGTGCAAGCTGCTTGGCAATCCACGCAGCGGCTACCTGGCCCTGGCCCACCTGCGCCAAGCACAAGGAGATTGGGACGGCGCGCTCCGAGCGGTCCAGGATGCAGAGCGGGAGAGTTCTGGTTTTGGTGCAGCCTTTGACCTCAGGGAGGTGGAGCACTGCCGACTATGGCTGGCTCTGGTGCAAGGCAGCGCTTTGGCAGGATCCCCTGAGCCTCGCTCGGGACAGGCAGCAGAGACTCTGGCGGCGGCGTCACGATGGATCCAGGAAGGCGGCTTGCGCGCTGACGACGAACCGACTTTCGACCGCGAGTCTGAGCAGATCTTGCTGGCGCGGGCGCTCCTCGCTCTGAATAGACCTGCCGAAGCGACCCTGCTGCTGGAGCGGCTGCTCCTGGCGGCAGAAGCGGGCGGTCGCACGGAGAGAGCCATTGAGATATTGGTGCTACGGGCGCTGGCCTTTCAGGCTCTGGGAGATTCAAGTCGGGCGTTGGCTTGCCTGGAGCGCGCCCTGTCACTGGCCGAGCCAGAGGGCTATGTGAGGTTCTTTCTGGACGAGGGCCAGGCCATGATGAGACTGCTGCGCCAGGCTGTGTCTCGTGACATGGCACCCGAGTACGCGCGCACACTACTCGCGGCATTTGTCACACCAGCGCGCGAGACGCACGCTCAGCCGCTCATCGATTCCCTCAGCGAGCGCGAGCGCCAGGTCCTCCAGTTGCTCACAACCGACCTATCGGGCCCAGAGATGGCCGAGAAACTGATGGTGTCGGTGAATACGGTTCGATTCCACACCAAGAACATCTATGGCAAACTGGGTGTGAATAGTCGAAGACAAGCAGTGGCCCGAGCCGAGCGTCTGGGCTTGCTACAGCAGTAGCTTTGTGATCGCCGGTCCCTCCGCAAACCGTCAATCTGATCTGTTTCCCCAAGGAACTACCCACTGAACTACCAAATGTGGTGGCGACAAGCTACCACATCTGCGTGTATACTCCAGGCATCGTTGATTGACTGCCTGGAGGGGCTCATGGGTGATACAGGACCCACAGAATCCAAACGCGCGATCTATGAAATCCGCATCCGGGACCGGCTGGACGAGGACTGGAGCGAGTGGTTCGACACGATGACGCTGACCCACACGAGTGAGGGACAGACGATCCTCACCGGGCCGGTTGCCGATCAGGCTGCGCTGCACGGTCTGTTGGCCAGGATTTCGGATCTGAATCTGACGTTGATCTCTGTGAACCAGGTCGCATGAATGCGAAAGGGCAAATCCAAAGGAAAGGAGGACAAGAATGGTAAACAAGATCCGGTGGTTACGCATCAGTTATTGGGCAGGAGCGATAGGGGATTTTGCGCTGGCGGTTCTTGCGCTGAGTCCGGAGATGATGGAAGTGCCGGCCTATTGCTATCCCATGGGGCTCTTTGCTGCTGTGGCATTTTCCTGGGGGGTCATGTTGATCATGGCGGACAGAGAACCAGTAGAACGAAGATGGGTTCTCTTGCCCACGATATTGGTGGGAAGCCTGTTGCTGATAGCGGTGATATATTCCATGTACGTTGGAGCAATTCCGCTTGCTGGCTCGCGTCTTTTGAACCTGGTACTGTATCCAGCCATGATCGCTCTCTGGAGTTTCAGTTACTACAATGCCAGAGATGTATCTTTTCAGTAAACCGGGGGAAAATGGGGTGCCAGCCTTTCAGGAGGCAGATAGCGTGGTACGCAAACTCGTAGGGAAGGGAGGTGATGACATGGATCTTTCTACTATCGCTCTGTTCTGGATTGGTACAGGGACGGTTCTCACAGGGATTGGAGCGCTGTGGTTTGTGACGGTCTATAGGGAGAAGAAAGAGTAGTATTGCCGTCCTCAGTGGCAGCAATTCGGGTGATGATACTAATACCACCTTGCAGCTATGCTCAGTACACCGCAATCTGCTCTTGCCGGATCGCCAGATCCGGCAGAACTGCGGTGGATCTGGCGATCCACCGCGAGCCATTGCGGTCTACTGATACTGCAGTCCAAGTTGCTGAGGGCCAGG
>JASFHU010000782.1:0-3142 GCA_050123055.1 Anaerolineae bacterium | reverse complement strand
CCTCTCTCAGCTCGGCGGTCCGTTCGGTAACCAGCGCTTCCAGGCGCACCTGCATGTCCCTCAACTGCAGGTGGGTCTTGACCCGGGCCAGGACTTCTTGCCGTTGGAATGGTTTGGGGATGTAATCCACCCCCCCGGCCTCGAAACCGCGCATCCTGTGCTCCAGCTCGTTCAGGGCGCTGACGAAAAGGATGGGAATGTCACGGGTGGATGCGTGCTCGCGCAGTCGCTGGCACACCTCGAATCCATCCATGTCCGGCATCATGACATCGAGCAGGATCAGACTGGGCGGAAAAGCGAGCGCAGATTCAATCGCCAGCCGCGGCTCTGCGGCAGAGCGAACCCGGTAGCCTGCCTGGCCGAGGATCTCGGCCAGCAACCGCAGGTTGGAAACCTCGTCATCGACCACCAGGATATCGGCAGCCGGATTCCGTGGATGGGGGTCAACGGTCATGTTTGGTGTCCGTACCTTTCAAAAGATCGCGAATGCGCGCCATCTGGTACCCCTGCACCAGAACTCGCAGTTCTTGGGCAATCTCGGGGGCCTGTTCATCAATGCGGTCGATCAACACCGAGGCGGCTTGTTGGTCCAGGGCCAGCGTCGCCTGGTCCAGTTCCTGCAGCCACGGTGCGGGCAGCTCGGCCAGCCTCTCGGGCGTCAAGTAGGTACGCGGTTCCCGGGCAGGCGCGGTCCCCCACTCTTTGTAGCGATACTGGACCCCCAACTGTGCGGCCATAGCCTCATAGATCTCGTGCTCGCGGTAGGGCTTGCGCACCGCGTCGTCACAGCCGGCGGCCAGGATCTCCTCCCGCTGCTCGTCCAAGGCGCTCGCCGTCACAGCCACGATCTTGACCTCTTGCTCCCCGGGCAGGGCGCGGATCTTGCGCGTGGCCTGGTACCCGTCCAGGACCGGCATGCGCATATCCATCCAGATCAGGTGGGGGCGCCATTGCTCAAAGGCGGCGACCGCCTCCCGGCCGTTCTCAGCCTCTTGCACCGCGAACCCGGCCCGGGCAAGCAGGTCGACCAACAGCGCGCGGTTCTCGTCGTTGTCATCCACGACCAGGGTGCGCCACTCTGGCTGGCCGGCCTGCAGCCCAATGACCTCGACCGCCGGTGCTTGTACGGTTGCTGCCGGCCCGGCCTCGGTCAGCTGCAGCGGGACGGTGACCCTGAACAGCGTGCCCCGGTCCGCTTGGCTTTGCACCGCGATCTCGCCTCCCATCACCTCGACCAGCGACCTGGAGATCGCCAGCCCCAGCCCCGTTCCCCCGCCGCTGTTTGGCGTGTGCTCGCCCTGCACAAAGGCTTCAAAGACCTTCTCCAGTTGGTCGCTCGGGATCCCGGGCCCGGTGTCTTGCACCTCGACCTGGAGTTGCACTGTGGACAAGTCCTCTGCCACGTCATACGCGCGTGCACGTAACCACACCTCGCCCTGCGCGGTGAACTTGACCGCGTTGCCCAGCAGGTTGATCAATACCTGGCGCAGCTTGCCGGCGTCCCCCTGCACCCATTCGGGCAGCCCGCCCTCGAGTTCGAGGCTGAAACCCAGCCCCTTGCCTTCGGCGCGTGACTGGAACATCCGTCCGATATCCCGCAACATCTGCACCAGGTGAAAGGTCTCCTGCCTGAGCTCGATACGCCCGGCCTCGATCCTGGATAGGCTGAGGATGTCGTTGACCATGCCCAGCAGGTGCTCGCCGCTGCGGTTGATGACGTCCAGTATCTCGCTCTGCTGAGCCGAGATACCCGGATCGCGGGCCAGGAGATGGGCAAAGCCGAGGATGGCGTTGAGCGGAGTGCGCAGCTCGTGGCTCATGCTGGCCAGGAACATGCTCTTGGCCTGGTTAGCTGCTTCGGCGGCCTGCTGCGCTTCCACGGCGGCCTTGCTGGCCACCTGCAACTGCTTGGTTCTTTCCTCTACCTGAGCCTCCAGCGTACGGTTCCGGGCTTCAACCGTCCTTACCCGCCAACGGTAGCCCCCCAGGATCAAGCCCACGGCCAGGACCCCCAACCCGATTCGAAACCACGCGGTCTCCCACCACGGCGGGGTCACGGTGAGGGCGATTGAGGCCCCTTGTTCGTTCCACAGCCCATCGTTGTTGGAACCCATAACCCGAAAGACATAGTCCCCCGGGTCCAGGTTGGTATAGGTGGCAAAGCGCCGCGCGCTGTCCACCTCGCGCCAATCCTCTTCAAAGCCCTCCAGCTTGAAGCGATATCGATTCTTGTCCGGAGAGCTGTAGCTCAAAGCCGCGAACTCGAAGGAGAGGATACGGTCATCGTAGGACAGGACCAGATCCTGTGTGTCGAGGATCGACCTCTGCAGGGGCGAGTCACCGCCGACGGTGACCGGCTCGTCCGCCAATCGGAGGCTGGTGACCACCACCGGTGGGATGTAGGGGTTACCCTGGATATCGTCCGGGTTAAAGTGAGTGAGGCCATTCGGGCCGCCAAACAACAACTCGCCCGTGCTGGCCTTGTGGTACGCACGCGAGCCAAAACTGTCCCCCTGGAGTCCATCGCTGGCCGTGTAGTTGCGAAAGATGCGCGTCGCGGGATCAAAATGCGACAGCCCGCGTGCCGTACTCAGCCACAGGCGCCCGTCCCCATCCTCCAGGATGCCGGCGACCGCATCGTGCGCCAGGCCATCCGCGGTCGTATACAGCGAAAACGTGCCGCTCTGGGGGGCGAATCGATTGAGCCCCCCACTGGTGCCGATCCAGAGCAAGCCCTCTCGATCCTCGTGGATCGCCATGACGGTATTGTTACTCAGGCTATCAAGGTCTTGTGGATCATTTCTATAGCAGGTAAAGATCTGCGCATCTCGATCCAGGCTGCAGAGTCCGCCGCCGGAGGTGCCCACCCAGAGCACACCCGCCCGGTCTTCGAGAATGGAATTCACAGCGCCCTCGCCCAGGCTGCGGGGATTCTCGGGGTCGTGCCGGTAGTGCGTAAACCGAGCCTGCCTGTCCTGGGATGGATCAAAAGCGTCAAGTCCTCCAGAATAGGTGCCGATCCAGAGGATGCCTGTCCGGTCTACATAGAGTGTGATGACGATTCCGTCGCCCAAGCTATGGGGGTCTGCGGGATCGGGTGTGAAACGAGAGAACTTGGCCGTGTCGCGGTCAAAGCAATTGA
>JASFHU010000781.1:0-3146 GCA_050123055.1 Anaerolineae bacterium | reverse complement strand
CACGCTTTTGCGGACCAAGCTGGGCTGGCAATGTCCAATGCCCAACTGTTCCAAATTGTGGAACGGGCCAAGCGAGATTGGGAGGAGACCTTTGATGCGATGCAGGATCCGGTTGTACTCGTCGACCGCGGGCAGCGCATCGTGCGTGCCAATCGAGCGTTTGCCGACCTGGTCCAGATGTCGTACCTCCAGATTGTCGGGCAGTTGTACGAACCTGTCCTGGCTGGGGTGCAATGTCCCGCACCGCTCTGTCCCCTCGACCAGGCAGTGCGGAACCGGCGAGGGGCGACGTGTGTACACGGATACGGGGAGAAGGTGTTCGAGATTCAGGCTACCCCGGTCTCTGGCGCGGATGCTGAGGAATCCCTTCAGGCAGGGCACACAATCTACGCCATGCGCGATATCACCGAGCGCAGGCGAGCGGAAGAACAGATCCACCGCCATAACCGGGAGTTGGTCCTCCTGAACCGGATCATTGCCGCTTCGGTCACCAGCCCTGCCATCGGGTCGTTTCTGGAAATGGTATGCCAGGAACTTGCGGATGCGCTGGGAGCTTCAAAAGTGGTTGCCACGCTGATCAGCGAGGATGGGAGCAGCGCCATCGTCACGGCCGGGTACCTGACTGAGGGAGAGCTCTGTTCTCTGGGAGGACCCATTCCCATCGAGGACGATCCCTGTAGCCAATACCTTCTTCAGCACCGCAGTCCCCTGGTCTCGAAGGAGGCCCGGACCGATTCACGGTTGGATGCCGGTCGTGATCTGGTGGAAGCGGAGGGCACGGTGTCGCTGCTTCTGCTGCCGCTGCTGGTTGAAGGAGAGGTAGCGGGTAGCCTGAGAATCGATACGGCGGAGCCCAGGGAGTTTACTCGCGGAGAGGTTGACCTGGCCCAGCGCGTGGCAGACCAGGTTTCCAGCGCCCTGGCGCACATCCGCCTGGAGGAGGCACGGCGGCGTCTGAACGCCGCCGTTGAGCAGGCTGCCGAAGCGGTGGTCATCACCGGCACCGATAGCAGCATCCAGTACGCCAACCCTGCGTTTGAGCAGATCACTGGCTACGACCGGACAGGCTCGGTCGGCAAGAAGCTGCACCGATTCCTGGGGGTGGGTCGGGACCCCACGGTGCAGATCGAAATGTGGCAGACCGTCACTGTGGGGCAGACCTGGCAAGGGCGATTCACGGCCAGCCGGCCAGATGGCACACCATATAGCGTAGACTCGACCATTTCCCCGGTGCGTGACCAGGCGGGAGAGATCGTCAACTATGTGGCGACCTTGCGCGACATCACCCGAGAAGAGGAGCTGGAGAGACAGTTCCAACAGGCGCTCAAAATGGAGGCGTTGGGCCGCCTGGCGGGAGGTATCGCCCACGACTTTAACAACCTGCTGACCATCATTCACTTGAGCACCCGGCTTCTGGAACGGCATCTGCAGTCCGACGAGTCGCCTTCGAACCACGTGCGGCAGATCCGTGAAGCTGGAGAGCGGGCCGCGAGTCTGACAAAACAGCTTCTCAGCTTTAGCCGTAGCGAGGTGATCGAACCCCGCGTTCTGAATCTCAACCAGGTGGTCGACGAGCTGAACCAGATGTTGCAGCGCATCATTGGCGAGGATGTCGAGCTGACGATCGATCTGGCCGAGGCACTGTGGCCGGTGAAGGTGGACCCGGCGCAGTTGGAGCAGGTACTGATGAACCTGGTGGTAAACTCGCGTGACGCCATGCCAGACGGCGGGATGCTGACCCTAAAGACGGAGAATGTAACGCTGGACGAAGCTTACATTGTTTCTCACGTGGATGCTCGGCCCGGGGACCACGTGCTCCTGACGGTGAGCGACACCGGGCAAGGGATGAGTGGCGAGGTGCAGGCTCACCTGTTTGAGCCGTTCTTTACCACCAAGGAACAAGGACAGGGGAGCGGGCTGGGGCTGTCGACGGTGTTTGGGATTGTGCGGCGGAGTGGCGGGCACATCTGTGTTGAAAGCCAGGAGAGGGAAGGGACGACCTTTGAGATTTACCTACCCCGTGACAGAGAGACCAAGGACGACTCACCGGCACAGTTCCTCTGGCCGGAGATGGCTGCCTCAGCGCAGGAGAGAGAAACGGTCCTGGTGGTTGAAGATGATGTGGGTGTCCGGCACATGGCGACTCGCGTTCTCCTATCGTACGGCTATCACGTGTTGGAGGCAGCGGGCGGGCCCGAAGCGTTGCGGATCAGCGAACAGTATGAGAAGCCGATCCACCTCTTGCTGGCCGACGTGGTGATGCCACGCATGAGTGGCCGAGAGCTGGTCAACCGGTTGCGCGGCCAACGGCCCGGAGTCTCGGTGCTGTACATCTCTGGCTATGCGGATAATGCGATCTTGCAGCTCGGTATCCTGCCGCCGGATACGGCCTTTTTGCCCAAGCCGTTTTCGGTAGAGGAGCTGATCCTGAAGGTGAGAGCCCTGATGGCCAATAGGGGCTTGCCGAGGGAGCACTGATTAAGGCTGGATTAAGTCTGTCTCGCGCACCAGTTCTTCCAGAGCGGGCGGGCTGCCGACCCAGCGCCGTACCTCCTGCCCGTCCCCATCGTAGAGGATGAAGGTCGGCGTGATCTCGAATCCCACCTGTTCGCCAAATGCTCTCACGGCAGGCTCGGTGAACTCCAGGCGCAGCACCTGGCCTGTATCCCAGTCGCGCTCGAGCCCATCGACGATGGGCTTCATGCTCAAGCAGGCCAGTCAATAATTGGAATAGATCTCGACCAGCACCGGCTGGCCAGAGGCGAGCAGCGCCTCGATCCCGGCCAGCGTGTCGGGTTGTCTGGCCTGCCGGGTGCGCAGCAGGAGCCAGCCAGCTCCCAACAGAAGCAGGGCCACCCCCCAGATGATCCATGCTCGCCGCGCGCGGCGGATAAGCAGCACCCCGGCCCAGGTGAGCAGCAGCAGCCCGCCAAAGATCAGGAATGAATGGTGATTGACAAAGCCGGCCAATGTCTTCCCCCTCTCCCACTATCATGGATAGATGATGCTGAAGTTTGGCGCGCCGTGGCCGTCGTCCAGCAGCCTGGGACGGATGGCGTCCTGGATCCAGAAGGGCCACAGCTCAACCTGGGTGAGACCTTCCCGTGTGGCATGAACGCGCAAAAGATCTCCCTGCCTGGTGGCCA
>JASFHU010000780.1:0-3148 GCA_050123055.1 Anaerolineae bacterium | reverse complement strand
GCTTGTGGATTCCGAGGGGCCGGCTGTCACGGTGGTCCACGTCACGGACAAGGGAGGGAAGGCCCTGGAGAACGTCAGGGTGGTCCGTTACTGGCCTGATGCGCCCTTACTGCCTGGCTGGTCGGCACCCGCTAGCCGCTGGCGCGATCGGGGTGTCTATGGTGGGACCAATATCAATGGCGACATTGGCTTTGGCATGGGGCGTGGTGACTACTTTTTCCCGCCCAACGGCGGGGCCAGTGCGCTGTGGATCTCGGATGAACGGGGCCCATCCGACTTTGTCGAGGGACTCGGCATGTTGGGTGGTACCAAGCATCGCCACCTGAACGTGTTCTTTCAGCTTCAGGATGTAGAGGCGGGGCCGCCGCCGCCCGAGCCGGTGGAGCCGGAGCCACCAGCGCCGCCGGAGCCACCAACTCCAGAAGAGCAGGATAACTGGGACAAGCTTTTCGAGCGTGTCGATCGGATCATCGATCTGCTCGAGGAAATGTCATCCTAAATCAACCTCCCGAATTTGAGCGAGGTGCGACGTACCAGTCTATCAGACACGACTGATGACCGTTCGAGAACTGGTTTAAGCCAAGTCAGCAAGTCGGATGGGCAGGGGCGTTGCACCTCGTGTGGCGTCTCAAACCGGTCCCAGCCAGTCCTTGACGTTCCCTGCCAACGGTGCTATAATCCCCAGCGCAATATTGACCAAGGAGCCATCGATCTGGGCGGCGATGAGCCCTTCGATCTCTTGCATCTGGCCCAACATCGGACCTTTCACTTCTACGAAGCTCATCGGATGCACTACTGGGAGCGTGACTGATGTCTGCCAACATTCCCTTGGGTGATCTGCGGCGGGAATATGTTCGCATCCGTTCCGAAATCGACTCGGCCGTCGATCGAGTATTGCAGCGAGGCTGGTTCATCCTGGGGGAGGAGGGGGAGGCGTTCGAGTCAGAGTGGGCTGCCTATTGCGGTGTGGACTATGCTGTAGGGGTTGGCAACGGAACCGATGCCATCCAACTGGCCCTACGGGCAGCGGGCATAGGACCCGGTGATAAGGTCGTGGTGCCGGCGCTCACCGCCGCTTTTACTGCTCTGGCCGTTTCAATGGCTGGGGCCACCCCCGTCTTTGCCGACGTCGATCCTGACACTCATACCCTGGATCCAGTGGCCCTTGAGGCTGCGATCACGCCCGGCACGGCGGCCGTCATCCCCGTTCATCTATATGGTTGTCCGGCTGATATGGAATCGATCGTCCAGATTGCCCGGCAACACGACCTGTTGGTACTGGAGGACGCCGCCCAGGCCCACGGCGCTCGGTACGCGGGTAGGCGTGCTGGGGGATTAGGTGACGTGGCTGCCTTCAGCTTCTATCCTACCAAGAACCTGGGGGCCTACGGTGACGCGGGGGCTCTCGTAACTGATGATCGTGCCTTGGCCGAAAAGGCGCGAATGCTGCGTCATGGTGGACAGCGCAGAACGTATGAGCACGCAATCCCTGGCGTCAACAGCCGTCTGGACGAGATGCAGGCAGCGATCTTGCGCGTCAAACTCCAGCATCTGGATGCTTGGAGCGAGAGGCGGCGCGGCCTGGCCGCCTGCTACAACGCCGGCCTCCGCGACACCGCTGACCTGGCACTGCCCATAACGCCTGACGGGACCGAACACGTCTTCCACCTCTACGTGGTGCGTACTTTTTTGAGGGATGCCCTGCACGATTATCTGGCCGGAACCGGAGTCAGTACAGGCGTGCACTATCCCAAAGGCGTCCATCTACAGCCAGCTTATGCCAGCCTGGGTTACAGAGCGGGTTCCTGTCCCAACGCCGAAGCAGCAGCCAGCGAGGTATTATCGCTACCCATCTTTCCCCAATTGAGTTACCATGAAGTGGAACAGGTTGTCCGCATGGTCCGTTTCTTCTTTGCCATGAGATAATCGCCAGGATATCTGGGGTGATGAAGCATTCAGGAAAAAGGAGCGAGCCATGTTCGCCAAGCGCCTTCCCATAATCCGTGAACTCGGTGTAGCGGCCCTCCTTTTGCTGGCTGCGCTGGGTTTTTTCTGGCGCATCCTTTTCACGCCCGACGCCTGGAAACCGGCTGGCGGGGGCGACCTGGTCTCGTTTCTGTTTCCTATCTATCGCTTTGCTGCGGCCAGCTTGAGCTCAGGGGACCTGCCTCTGTGGAATCCTCATCTCTACGCCGGTGCGCCCTTCCTGGCCGACATGCAAACCGGGTTGTTCTATCTGCCCAATCTCTCTCTCTTTCTCTTCTCCCCGAACTTTGCCTACAAAGCCCTGGAGTGGATGGCCGTACTCCACATCTACCTGGCTGGGCTGTTCATGTACCTCTGTTTGCGCTATCTGGAACCGGATCGCCCCCTGCGCATGACAGCGGCCCTGGTGGGGGCAGTGGCCTACATGTTTTCCGACATGTTTGTTGTTCACTTTGGCAACCTGAACCTCATCGCTGTGGCTGCCTGGCTGCCCCTGATCTTTCTCCTTTTCTGGCGAGCGCTCCGTATGCGCAGGTTGGGGCTGGCCGTGGGGGCGGGTGTGGCCTTTGGCCTCTCTACCCTGGAAGGGCACCTGCAGATCACGCTGTATATCGGCTTGGCGCTGGCCGTGGCCATGGTGGTTGAGGCAAGCCTCTCCCACCGCTCGCGGCGTGGCTGGGCCTGGTCGCTCCTGGCCCTGGCTCTCACCGCTGCCGTGGCCATCGGCCTCGCGGCGCTGGTGCTGCTGCCCGCCTTCGAATACACGCGTCTGAGCCCGCGTGCCGGGTTGGCCTACAAAGATGCGGCTCGCTACTCGCTCATCCCGGGGTTGCTGGGTGAGATGTTGGTGCCAGCCCTCTTTAGCAGCCGCGAGCCGACCCTGTACTGGGGCGTGTGGGATCGGGTTGCAGTGGGCTACCTGGGCATCTTTGCCCTGATCCTGGCCGGGTTGGCGCTCCTATTGCGGCGCGGACGGCGGGTGGCTCTATTCGTCGTATTGGCTGTGGTCGCCTTCCTGCTGGCCCTGGGCGGAGAATCGGTCGTGCACGGCTGGGTCTACCTGCTGTTGCCCGGCTTTGGCCAGCTTCGCGCCCCGGCGCGCGCCATTTTACTGCTCGACTTTTCCCTGGCCGGCTTGGCTGCTCTGGGCCTGGACCGCTTG
>JASFHU010000779.1:0-3153 GCA_050123055.1 Anaerolineae bacterium | reverse complement strand
GCGCATTCAGGACGAATTTGGTGAGCCGGTCCTGGGGGAGGAGGACGGCTTGCTCGGCGAGCTCGCAGCGGCCAAGGCAAGGCTTTGGATCGTCGATCCCATTGACGGGACCTTCAACTACCAGCGCGGCCTGCCACACTATGGTGTCAGCATCGCCTATTGTGAAAACAGCATCCCTGTCTGCGGGGCCGTCTACCTGCCGGCCCTGGGTCAATTCTATCACGCCGCCCAGGGTGAGGGTGCTTTCCTGGCCCGAGGAGACGCCTCCGGGGCCGTGCCCATCCGCGTCAGTCCGGAACGGGAACTGGTCCGGCTCATTATCGGCTTTGCCGGCCGGGACGTGTACAGGCTGCTGGCCGCCTGCGCCGCTGAGGGGATCCCCCGGCGCTCTCTGCGCTACTCCATGTGCGCCGTGCAGGACCTGACCTTCATCGCCGCCGGCCGCATGGACGCCTACCTGCACACCTCGCTCAACCTCTGGGATTGCGCCGCCACCGACATCATCCTACGCGAGGCGGGTGGGCCCCCGGCTCTGGACTATGGGGGCCTTCCCATCTTCCCCCACTATCTGACCCGGCGGCTGGAAGGGCGCATACCCTATGACTTTACTTTCGTGGCCAGCTCCAGCCTGGATCTGGTCGAGGAGCCACTCAGCAGGATCATCCATTCGGCCGGCCTGGCAAGGGAGGACAAGGAGTAGATGCCCCACCTGACGCTCGAGTACACAAAGAACATAGACCAGGAGATCGACTTTGACGCTCTGTTCCCCAGGCTGCATCAGGTCCTGGTCAACGTGGCGACCATCCCCATCGGCAACTGCAAGAGCCGGGCCAGCCGCCTCGACAACTACTACGTCGCTGATGGAGGTCCCCAGCATGCCTTTGTTCACCTGGTCATCCGTTTCATGGAGGGCCGCTCGGCGGAGCTCAAGCGAAATATCGGCCGTGGATGCCTTGCGGTGCTGGAGGAACTCTGCTGTTCCCCGGCCGGACTCGAGCTCCAGATCAGCGTCGAGATCCAGGACATCGTGCGCACAACCTACTTCAAGCTGCCCGAGGGCACCCTTTGATCAGTCGCAGGGACTATCATGAGCAATGAACGCATCGAGTTCGTCAAGAGCCTGGCCCTCGAGGCCGGTAGGCTAACGTTGGAGGGCTATGGCAAATGCGACCAGATGCCCAAAGATAACGAGGCCGGGTATTATGATATCGCTACCATCTACGACCTTCGGACGGAGGAACTGATCAGGCAGCGGATCCTCGACCGGTTTGGTGAGCCGATCCTTGGGGAGGAGGATGGGCTGATCGGCGACCGGCAGACGGCCCGGCACAGGTTGTGGATCGTCGATCCCATCGACGGCACCTTCAACTACCAGCGCGGCCTGCCGTTCTACGGCGTCAGCATCGCCTACTGCGAGTATGGCCTCCCTGTCTGTGCGGCTATCTACTTGCCGGTGCTGGATCAGCTCTTCTTCGCGGCCAGGGGATCGGGCGCCTTCCTCGTCGAGGGTGGTGCCTCCACCCCGGCGCCGATCCGCGTCGGCCAGGAAATGGAGATGGACAGGCTGGTGATCAGCCTCGCCGGTAGCGACACCTACAGGCTGGCTGCGGCCTGTGCCGCGCAGGGTGTCCCCTGGCGATCCCTGCGTTTCCTGATGTGTGCGGTCGCCTCCATCGCCTACGTCGCTTCGGGGTCGGTTGACCTGTTCACCGACGCTTCGCTGAACCTTTGGGATTGCGCGGCCGGAGACCTGGTGCTACAGGAGGCCGGAGGCCCTCCCATAGTCGATTACCGGGGCCGGCCCATCTTTCCCGACACGGTACACCGGCAATTGGATGCCGGCCAAACCAGCGGGTTCCCGGTCATGGCCGCGTCGAGCCCCGAGCTGCTCCGAGAACCTCTTGGCCGTCTGGTCGCCGCCGCCGGCGTCAGGTAGCAGAACCCGGGGCCGCCGCAAGCCAGAGTCATCAGGACGAAACCTACAGGGAGAACAAAGCGTATGCAAGCACCAAAACTGGGCATCCTACATCCAGGCAATATGGGCATCTCTATCGCTGCCTCGGCGCAGAACAGCGGTTGCGAGGTCTATTGGGCTTCGGACGGTCGCAGCGAGCAGACACGCCAACGGGCAGAGGAATTCAGCCTCCTCGACGCCCACACGCTGGAGAACCTGTGCCGGACCTGTTCCGTCATCGTCAGCGTCTGCCCGCCCCACGCCGCCGAAGAGGTGGCCGAACAGGTCCTGGCTCAGCGGTATGCCAGACTGTATGTCGATGCCAACGCCATCTCACCCCAGCGCGCCAAGCAGATCGGCCAGGAGATGGCCGACGCCGGCGTGGCCTTTGTCGATGGCGGCATCATCGGCGGCCCCGCCTGGGAGCCGGGCCAGACCTGGCTCTACCTCTCTGGTGACCGGGCCCAGGCGATCGCCGATTGCTTTGCCGCCGGTCCCCTCGAGACCACCGTCATCGGCCAGGCGATCGGCAAGGCATCGGCACTCAAAATGAGCTACGCTGCCTGGACCAAGGGCAGCACCGCCCTGCTGTCCGCCATCCTGGCCACCGCCGAGGCGCTGGACGTGTGGGAGGACCTGGCCCGGCAGTGGGAGCGCAATTGGCCCGGCTTTGCCGAACAGTCGGTCAATCGCGCCCGGCGGGTGACGGCCAAAGCCTGGCGCTTTGCCGGCGAGATGGACGAGATCTCGGCCACCTTTGAGGCAGCCGGCCTGCCCGGCGGGTTCCACGCCGCGGCCGGAGAACTCTACCGGCGTATGGCCGGCTTCAAAGACGCGCCCGAGACACCTTTGCTCGAAGAGGTACTCGCTGCCCTCCTCGAACCAGGCGCCACGGCAAAATAACCCTGACCCGTCGGCCAGCGGCCCCACCAAAAAGAGCTCAATATCAGCGCTGGAATCTGCCCCAACCTGACAGGTTTTCCGAAACCTGTTGGGTTTATCTGACCTACTCCTAGCATGATCCGCGACCAGCCTTTTCACACTTTACGCGCTTTTTCGCGTCCTTTAGCGGCTTTCGCGATCCAAACCCTTCTGCCCCCAACATTAAAATGCCACCAATTTTCCCCAACTCAACCATAAAACTGCACATCTCGCCAAAAACTGTGGTATAATAAGATCAGAACAAATGTCCGCTTTTG
>JASFHU010000778.1:0-3155 GCA_050123055.1 Anaerolineae bacterium | reverse complement strand
TTTGATACGCAACAGCTCTATATGCGCGTCAATTCGCTCTACCAGGAGCAGAGCTTTATCTACCGCGATGACTCGGAGCTCAGTGGCATCGGCGAGCAACTGGGTGAGGAAGAATGGTTCATCGTCGACTGGGGTACCGAGGTGACCAATGTGGACGGGCGATCCCATTTTGCCTTGGGCTTCCTGATTCAGCGCTACCTGACCTTCTACATCTTTCGCATCCTCGTTCCCATCGTGCTCATCATCCTCGTATCCTGGTTTACCTTTTTCCTCAACGATTATGGCAAGCGGGTGGACGTGGCCGGGGCCAATTTGCTGGTCTTTGTCGCCTTTAACTTTACCGTCTCGGGCGATCTGCCCCGTCTCGGATATCTGACCTTCATGGACGCGGTGCTCATCGGCGTCTTTGTCATCAGCGCAGTGGTGGTCATCTGGAATGTGATGCTCAAGCGGCTGGAGCTGGCCGACAAACGGGATATCGCCGAAAAGATTGACGCCTTTTCCATCTGGGTCTACCCACTGCTCTATGGCGTAGGGGGGCTCCTGGCGTACTACTCTTTCTTCCTGGCACCAGCGTGAGCGTTTTCTGGATCGGTCTTCTTGCCGGAGGTGTGAGGGAGGCAAGATCGAGTTGACTTCGCACGGGAGCCTGGGAGAAAACCGGAACCCGCCGAGTCGGAGAAAGAGAGGCTAGCAGAATGAGAGAACGTATATCATACCGAGTAGGAGCCCTGAACTGGAAACTGGCCCTGCTGCGCATCCTGGTAAACGGAGTGGTTATCGCTCTGACCACCTGGATCCTGCCAGGGATCTGGGTAGTGGATAACAAGTTTGGCACCTTCCTCATCCTTGGCGCCGTCTTTGGGCTCCTGAACGCCTTTGTCAAGCCCATCATCCAGTTCCTCACCCTGTCATTCATCTTTGCCACCTACGGCCTGGTCATCATCGTCATCAACGCCATCATGCTGTTGCTGCTGACCGTCTTCTTGCCCAGCTTCCTGGAGATACAGAGCGTCTGGGCGGCCCTGGCGGGCGGCGCGCTGATGGGCTTCCTGGGACTCTTGCTGGAGTCGCTGCTGGGCATGACGCCGCCGATCATCGACGACACGGTTGCCGTGGCCGAGGGAGGACAACGATGAGGAGAAGCCGCGTCGATCAGGTTCGCGAGAGCCTGCGCCTCCAACAGGTCTACAACGCCTTTTTGCGCTACGGCGTGGACATGCTGCTGGACCGGGGGGTGCTGGGTGACTTTCGCCGCTTCATGCAGGAAAAGATCTACGATCCACCCCAGCCGGTGGTGCCCCTCAGCACCCCGGTCAAGACTCGCCTGATGATCCAGGAACTGGGCCCCACCTACGTCAAGATGGGCCAGATCATCTCCAGCCAGGCCAAGGTCCTGCCCCAGGAATGGGATATCGAGTTGGCCAAGCTGCAGAGCGAGGTCCCGCCCTTTCCCGTCGAGCAGGTGCGCGAGATCCTGGTCGAGGAATTGGGCCAGCCGCCGGAAGAGATCTTTGCCACTTTCGATCCGCAGCCGCTGGCCGCGGCCTCCACAGCGCAGGTGCACCGGGCTACCCTTTCCGATGGTACCGATGTGGTGGTCAAAGTGCAGCGTCCCGGCATCACCACCCAGGTCAGAGCCGATCTGGGCATCATTCACAGCGCGGCGCGCATGATCGAGCGGCGAGTCGAGTGGGCCAGGGACGTCGGCCTGAAGGGTATCCTGGAAGAGTTTAGTACCAACGTCATCGCCGAGTTGGACTACACCGGGGAGGCTTACAACGCCGTGCGCCTCAGCCGCAACCTGGAAGGCATCGAAGGCGTCCGCATCCCCACTATCTACCGGGAGCTGTCAACTTCCAAGGTACTGACCATGGAGTACATCGAGGGCGTCAAGGCCATCGATCTTCAGGCCATTGAAGCAGCCGGCCTCGACCGCAGGGCCCTGGCCGAGGCGGCGCTGCGCAGCCTGGTGAAACAGCTTCTCATCGACGGTTTCTTTCATGGCGACCCGCATCCTGGCAACGTCATCGTCGACCTGCAGACCGGTGAGCTCGTCTTCCTCGACACCGGCATGGTCGGCGAGCTGGACGTCAACCAGCGCATGAACCTCATCCAGTTGCTCATGGCCGTCCGTCAGGGCGACGTCAAGGGCATGGCCCAGATCATGCGCGGCCTCAGCGTGCCCTTCCGCGACGTGAACGAAAAAGCCTACTACCGTGACTTTGAGCGTTTGGTCGGCCGCTACATGGAGCCCGGTTCTGCTGCCTCCTTCTCGGGGGCCGTCAACGTTGGCTTTGACCTTCTGCAGCGGCATGGCCTGCGCCTCAATCCCGAACTGACCCTGGCTATCAAGACCCTCATGCAGGTCGAAGCCATCTCCAGCGTGCTGCATCCCGAATCGGGGATCAGTGTCTTGGGCGTCGAGATCACCAAAGAGCTCCTGGTCGAACAGGTCACTGCCGACAAGGTGGTTGAGGTCGTCTCCCAGCAGGCCATGCTCAGCCTGCGCGAGGTCGTCCAGCGGCTGCCGACCCTCCAGGAGGCGACCGTCAAATGGCTGGACCAGTACCAGAGAGGTCGCTTCGAGGTCCACATCGAGACCGGCGACCTGACCCGCGAGCTAAAATCGGTGCGCGTCATGGGTCGGCAGATCATCATCGGTGTGATGTTGGTGGGCATGATCATCGGATCGGCCATTGCCGCCAGCATCTCGCCCCTGACGATGGAACTCATCGGCATCTGGGAGTTCATACCCCGCATCGCCATGCTCGGCTTTACGGCTTCGCTCATAGTGGCCGGCATCTTTGTCCTGGTCATGATCTGGCGCCTGGCCCGCGGAGAAGATCGCGATTGACTGCCACCTCTGAGTGCCTTCGCATCCAGACGCTCCGCAGCGCAGCGGAGGGATCAGCACCATGATCAGGCCAGGTCGCAGTAAGAACCTGCAGGCTGTGCCCTACTATCTCGACATCCGTCGGGCGCTTGGCGAGCCTGGTTGCGCCTTTTGCCGGCTTTTGGCCCAGAGTGCCGATCGTTACCTCGACACCGTGCTGTGGGAGATGGTGACCGACCCCGACGCCCGCTCCGAGATCAACCGCGCCCGGGGCTACTGCCGCCAACACGGCTGGCTGCTCGTCCGCGTCGGGGCTGCC
>JASFHU010000777.1:0-3163 GCA_050123055.1 Anaerolineae bacterium | reverse complement strand
TGAGCGCCGGCGCGATGCCCGAGATCTCGGCGGTCAGCACCTTGGTCGCCCCGCAATCGGCGAACCGCTCCGCCAGCACTTTGCCAGCCTCGATCATGAGCGCGGGGTCCACCTGGTGGTTGACGAAACTGTCCACCTTGAGGATGCCCCTACCCAGGTTCTCCCCATCGCGCAGAATCCGCTCTTTCAGGGCTTCCATCGCTTCTCTCCTCCTTGGGATCGGCTTGTGCTACAGTCTACCACATCCAACCCTGGCTGGCAAAAGCAAGAGCCGCCTGTGGTCGTTCCTATCCCAATCGCTCGGCCAGGGTCGCCAGTTCGCAGCCTGGGTTGGCTCCACGGGCTCCCCTTGCTTTGCCACCGTGGCATCCTCTGGTATAATAGGCACGGGCAGCAGCGTCAAATCATTCCCTCTTCGCGACATTCCTTGGCGGTGCCTTCATACTCGCGGGAGGATGCAGCCGGACGGACCATGGCGCTAGAACTTGGCAAGGTCACAGGCCAGATCGAAGAGATGGGACGCGTGCTGGCGGAGCGTGCCGGGAGGCAGCGGAAAACCCTTCCCGCCGTCCGCGAGCTGCTGCATAGATTCGCCCAGGAACACGAAGAACTGCGTCGCGTGGCAGAGTCGACACCCGGGCAGAACCTGCGCTGCGCCAGCCCCGGCGACGAACCCCTGGACGCCCAGTTACCCGCGCCCACGATGCCAGAACGGGTCACCCTGATCGCCACCGACGGCTCGCAGATCTATCCCGACCAGCACGGGCTGGCCTTCTACTATGCCATCAACGTGGGCAGCATCGTGTACCGGCACGGAAGCGGCGAAACCCCGCAGGTATCCGCCGAGCCCACGCTCTACTTCCGCGAGGAGCAAGTCTATCCCGGCGGCAGCCCGGTGAACTCCGACCTGATCAGCGCCCAGCGTGACCTGGCAGAGATGCAAGAACTGGCCCGCCTGGCGCTGAGGGAACCATCCGAGGGGCCGCCGCGCGTTGCCCTGGGAGACGGTTCGCTCCTCATCTGGCTCGAACGGGGCGATATCCCCAAGGATCAACAGGACCAGATCCTGGAGAGCTACCTGGGATGCCTGGACCGGCTGCGGGGCGAGAATCTGCCGGTCGCCGCCTTCATCAGCCGCCCGCGGAGCGCGGAGGTTGTGGCCCTTCTTTACCTGGCACACCTGGAGCCGCAGGAACGGCAGGATGTCAAAAAGCTGTCGGACACCGGGTTCCGCGGCCTGGCCGACCGGGCCCTGTTTGGATTCCTCAAGCCGGGCCAGCGCTCGGCCCTCTTTGTGCGGGGCACGGCGAGTAACCGGAGATTCCGGCGCCGGGATCAGGGAATCTTTTTCTTCTACCTGAATACCGGCACCGAGCTGGCCCGGGTGGAGGTGCCCGAGTGGTTGGCGCGACAACCCACCAGGCTGGATCTCGTCCACGCTGCGGTCTACAATCAATGTACCTTCAACGAGGGCTACCCCTACGTGCTGACCCGCGCCGACGAGCTTGCCGTGATCCTGGGCGATGAGCGCGAGGCGCTGGAGACTCTGATCGTACAGGCCATGGTCCGCCACGGGATGCCCTGGCCCGAGCTGTCTCGCAAGGCCCAGCAGAAACAGGTTGCCCGCTGGCGCCGGCGATAGTGTCGCCAGCAGCGGCAGCACCACTGGAGACAAGAGAAATGGGACAAGAACAGATGGCACTCAAGGTAGGACGGATCATCCGTGCCAGCTCGACCCGCTTCGCGGTCGGATGCCAGGTGCTCCGGCCCCAGGTACCTGCCTTTGGCTCCCTGGTCAAGGTTCCAGCCATAGACGTGGACCAGATCTATGGCCTGATCCACGATGTGCGGATGGAAGATGACCCCTTTGTGCGGCAGATGGCCGTTATCGACGAGGCGCCGGTCGAGGCTCGCCAGGACCAACGCCTCAACCGCCAGGTACCCATAGACGTGAGCGTGCTGGTGGTGGGCTACCAGCGCGGAGAAGAGATACACCATCGTTTGCCGCCCCAGCCGCCGCTCAGCCTCGACGAGATCCATGCCTGTACCACCGAGGAGTTGGCGGCCTTCACGGAACGATTCGACTATTTCCGGCTGGTGCTGGACAACGGCGACCTGCCCGTCGACGAGTTGCTGGCGGCCAACCTGCGGTACGCAGCCGCCGCGCGGGGCGATGACGAGGACTTCCTGGTGAGCGCGGGGCGGGAGCTGGCCCGGCTGCTGGCCATGGATCTCTACCGCCTGGACGCCATCCTGAGGAGGATCCGGCCGTGAGTGATCAAATGAGTGAACTCGACGACTTTCTCCCCCAGCGGCCTCCCTCCCCGGAGTTGGGGGCCGAGTCCCGCCGCCTGGGCATCGTGACCGGCGGGAGCCTGAGCAGGGGGCTGGACGTCAAGCTGGACCGCAGCGCCGTGGTCGAGGGCATGGCTGTGGGCCGCTACGTGGTGATCCGCGGGCAGACCGGCCGGCGCTTTTTCAGCATCATCACCGATGTGGCGCTGGACAGCACCAACCCAACCATCGAAAAGGCGCCCCCCGACACCTCGGATGATTTCCTGGCCTCAGTGCACCAGGGGACCAGCACCTTTGGCCGCCTGGAGGTTTCGCCCATGCTGGTGCTGGACCGGGACTCGCAGGAGCCCAAGCCGGTCAAGACCGTGCCGGCCCACTTTGCCCCGGTCTACGAAGCCACCGAGGAGGACGTCAACCACGTCTTTGGGGCCGAGGATGACAGGCACTTTTACGTCGGCGCCCCCCTGGACATGGAAAAGGTGCGCGTGCACCTGGACCTGGGGCGGTTCGTGGAGCGTTCCAGCGGCGTCTTTGGGAAGAGCGGTACCGGCAAGACCTTTTTGACGCGGACCCTGCTGGCGGGCATCATCAAGCAGGGCAGCGCGGTCAACCTGATCTTTGACATGCACAACGAGTATGGCTGGGAGAGCCAGGCCGAGGGCAAGCACAAGGTAAAGGGCCTGCGCCAGCTCTTTCCCGGAAAGGTCGGCGTCATGACCCTCGACCCCGAGTCCTCGCGACGTCGCTCGAGCAAAGTGGATTTCGAGGTGTGCATCGGCTACGATCAGATCGAGCCGGAGGACGTGGACATGCTCAGCGACCTGATGGGCCTGACCGAGGTGCAGGTCGGCGCGCTGTACTACCTGCG
>JASFHU010000776.1:0-3167 GCA_050123055.1 Anaerolineae bacterium | reverse complement strand
GACCCAGATAGTCAGCCAGGCGCAGAGGGCCAACGCTGTGCCGACCGACAGGTCAAAGGTGCCGGAGATGATGGCGATGGTCATGCCCACCGCAGCGACACCGACGAAGCTACCCTGGCGCAGGATGTTGAAAAAGTTGTCCTGGGTGGCAAAGTTGGGTACCAGAAGCGCGGCCAGAACCCAGACGACCAGCAAGACAGCGGTGATACCATACCGCTCCCACATCACGTCCCAGTCGCGGGTTCTGATCACTGCCGACTTGGTCTGAGCCAGTGTGGTCATGCTTGCCTCCTCATATAAGCCGTGGGACTGAAGCCTTGCCGGACGCTCAGAGCCAGCGCACCCAGCAGAAGCAAGCCGACAGTAAGCTGCTGGTAGAAGATTGGCACATTCAGCAGGTTGAGACCGTTGTTGATGATGGCCACCAGCAGGCTACCAAGCAAGGTGCCGATGAGATTTGCCCGCCCGCCAGTCAGAGCAGTCCCGCCGATGACGACAGTGGCGATGGCCGCCAGCTCCAATCCAAAGTTGAGCCGAGCGTTGGCCGTCAGTACCTGGGCACTGACGATGAGTCCGGTCAGGGCGGCGGTGATGCCGACGATGGCAAACACGCCCCAGATCACCAGGCTGGTGCGGACACCAGCGCGCTTGGTGGCGGTCAGATTGCTGCCCACGGCCAGGATATGCCGGCCAAAGCGGGTGTGGTTAATCATCAAGATCAGGATTACCAAGATGACGAGCACCAGGATCACGGGCATAGGTACGGTATCAAACACACGGCGGGTGAGGACCTTGTAGTCGGGGTAGCCAAAGAGGTAGATGTCCCGCCCGTCGGTGAAGATGAGGGCTGCGCCCCGGACAATGGTCATCATGGCCATGGTGGCGATAAAGGCGGGAACGCGCAACTCAGTGATGATCAGGCCATTGCAGAGGCCGATCACGGCGCCGGAGGCGAGCCCGGCCAGCACGCTGGGCAGCAAGCCGTAGTCGGGCACCAAGCTTAGGGTGATACATCCGGCAAAGGCTGCGGTCGAGCCGACCGACAGGTCAAACATGCCGGCCGCGATGGCCAGGGTCATGCCCAGCCCGACAATGCCGACGATGCTGGCGTTGGCCAGCACGTTCAACAAGTTGTCGGGTCGCAAAAAGTTGGGGGTCAGGATAGCCAGGACTAGGGTCACGATCAGTACTGCCAGGCCAATGCTGTAGGAACCCCAGAGTTTTGTCCACACGGCCCGCAGACGATTCATGGCGTTGCCTCCTGGGCTGGCATCTCCCGTTGCAGATATCTGAAGTCTTGGCCGTTCGCCACACCGGTCGCGAGGGCCATTACGGCCGGTTGGGTGATCTCTGTGCCAACCAACTCGCCGCGCGGTTCGCCCTGGGCAAAGACCAGGCAGCGATTGGCCAGCCGGATCAGCTCCGGCAGCTCGGACGATTGAACCAATACCGCCATGCCCGCCTCGACCAGCATGTCAATGAGGCCATAGATCTCGGCCTTGGCCCCCACGTCGACGCCGCGTGTGGGCTCGGCCAGCAGGAGCACCCGGCACTCTTCCGCCAGAGCGCGGGCGAGGATGACCTTTTGCTGGTTGCCGCCGCTCAGGTTGCTGGCTCTCTGGGCCGGACTGCTATAGCGGATGGAGAGCTTGCCGCCATAGTCGTCCATGACAGCTTGCTCGAGCCTGCCATCGATAATGGGCCCACGCTTGATCCGGTCGAGGATGCCGATGGTGATGTTGTGCAACACCGAGAGGTCGGGCAAAATGCCGGCCGTTTTGCGGTCGGAGGGCACGTAGCCGATGCCGTCGCGAATGGCGGCGCGGGGGCCTTTCATCATCAGTACCTTGCCGTCCAGCTCGACTTGGCCGCTGGTCATGGGACGCAGGCCGAATAGCACTTCCACGACCTCGGAGCAGCCACTGCCCATCAGCCCGGCCAGGCCCAACACCTCGCCAGCCCGTAGGTCAAAGGAAACGTCACGCACTTGCTTGCCTGAGGCCATATGCCGGATCGATAGGAGAACATCGCCGGGGTAACGGGGCGGGCACTCGGTGTGAACCAATTCTCGTCCGACCATGGCCGACACCACCTGCTCCTCAGCCAGCTCGTCGCGCGGCTCGGTCAAGATGAGCTGGCCGTCACGCAGGACGGTGATGCGGTCAGCCACGCCAAAGACCTCGCCCAACTTGTGCGAGACATAGACCACGCCCACACCGCGGTCAGCCAGTGAGCGGACCAGCTGCAGCAACCGGTCGATTTCGGTCTCGCTGAGAGCCGCCGTGGGCTCGTCCATGACCACCACCTGAGCCTCGAAAGCCAGGGCGCGGGCAATCTCGACCAGTTGTTGCTGGGCCACTGGCAGGTCGCGGACCTCGGTCCTAGGGTCCAGATCGATCTCCAAAAGCTCGGTGACCTCTTTGGTTCGTTTATGCATCGTGTCCCAGTCGATGCGCGGGCCGCGCGTGGGTTCCCGGTTCAGAAAGATATTCTCGGCCACGCTGAGGTCGGGCACCAGGCTGAATTCCTGGAAGATGACGTTAATACCCGCCTGTTGGGAACTCGCCGGATTGGGCAGCACGATGGGCCGGCCGCTTACTTCCAGCACACCGCCCGAGGGCTGGTGCACCCCGGCAAAGACCTTGATCAACGTTGACTTGCCCGCGCCGTTCTCGCCTACCAGGGCGTGGACTTCACCGGGCAGCACGTCAAAGTCAACGTTGTCCAGGGCCAGCACGCCGGGAAAGCGGCGACTAATGCCCTTCGCCCGCAAGAGAGGCTGAGGTCTATTGTCAGAAGCGCTCATGACAGGTTTCCTCCCCGATTCGTCGACACAGATCCATTATCACCAAATGGTTTTCGCTCGGAGCCCAATCCCATGTTACGCCGGATAGAAAGCGCCGATGTTCCCGGCATGAATGAACTCGTGATCGATGTGTACTGCAGGCGGCACAGCCTCGCCCTGGAGTATCTTGACCGCCAGCGGAATCAGTTTTTCGCCATAGCGCTCAGGCCAGTAGGCTGTCGAGCCGATGATGCACGAGTCCGGGTGCCGGATTTCTCCCCGAGCGATTCGGTCCGCCCCTTGGCCGACGATAACAACGTCAGCCTCACGACTCAGTTCGCGGGCCGCCGCCAGCGCGCCAATGGCGGCGTCGTCGTTGATG
>JASFHU010000775.1:0-3168 GCA_050123055.1 Anaerolineae bacterium | reverse complement strand
GTAGCTGGGGTCACGGACCCCGATGGTTTTTGGCACCCCCTAGTGGGATCGTGCCGTCCCCCGTAATCAAACCATTCTGCAATGATTCGATCGGCGTTACCGAAACGAATGGCTGTTTGGAACCCAGCACCCGGCTATGGTTGCTCCCTTTCATCACAGACATGCTCGACAGATACCAGGGGCAATCCCAGGGTATTCAAGCTGTTGATGAGGCCGACCAGCGCAGCCTGGTCCACTGGCTCGCTGGTCAGGGTGGTCAAGGGGTATCCAGCCGGGTCGACCTCGGTCGATAGCGCTTGAAAACAGAAGTAGTCACGCCAGTTCTCACCCAATGCCCCTTGTATTCGGATTCGAAAGACAGCGGGTTCAAACATGTCGAGACGTTGCCGATGTTGGTTCATACCATAAGTATAACATTATTCTCATGAAAAAACATCCACCGCTGTGGTGGAAAAACGGTGGATTTCTGGAGGTGGATCTGTTCGAGACTGCTCGCTATTGAGGGGGCAGAATTCCGAGCGCCCGCGCTTTGTCCACGGCCTGTTGCCGGTTGGGGACCTCGAGCTTGCGGTAGATGTTGAGGGTGTGTGTTTTGACTGTGGCCGGGGAAACGGATAGCTCCCTGGCAATCTCCTTGTTGATCATCTGCCTGGCCAGGAGGGCCAAGACCTCCATCTCGCGTCTGCTCAGGGGGGCAGCCAGCTTGCCGATCTTTGTGTCGCCCATTTGCAGATACTGAAGGGCGGCCACGACCCGGCCTACGTACTCTGGAGCGATGTTCTGTTCGGCCAAGCGGTGGAACAGAGAAACCATCGCCGGGCCTGTGTCCACAAAGGTGCGGACAAAGCCGCCAGGCCTGGCCAGCATCACCGCCTCTTTGAGAGCGTCAAGGGCCTCATCTTCCTGATCCAGGGCATCGTAAGCAAGGGCCTGCAGGCTCAGCACACGGATCATCTGTACGGTGTTGTGCTTGGCCCCGGCAATCTGTTGTTGTGCTGCTAGAATGTCTACTGCTGCGCGCAGTGGCTCCCTTTCGTCGGGCAACCTCGTTCCGCTTGCTCCCAGGGTTATGAGGACTCGGGTGCGGGTGAGGACCGTATTCTCCAACCACAAGGACAGCGGTTCGACCTCGACCTCATGACTCGCCCCCTGCAGCCAACGGAGTGCTGGCTCGATATCTCCCTGCAGAAGCGATAGGCGGGCCTGAAGAGAACGGGCCAGGGCCAACAAGGTGGGGTTCCCTGCCTCCAAAGCAAATCTAAGAAGGCTCTCTGCCACTGCGCTTGCACGTTCGCCCTGCCCCTGTGCCTGCAAGGTCAGGCTCAATCCTGAGTAGCTATCCACTGTTGCTCTTGGTTGAAAAGCATACCGCAGGTCAATTGCATCAGAAAAGTGTTGGGCCGCGCTTAGCAGATCGTTCCATTCGTAGTGAAGAAGGCCCCAAATATAGTGGCTCCAGCCGATGGAGTTTGCCAGCTTTCCCCGCTCTGCCGCTTTGAGGGAGGCATCCGTGGATTGGGCTGCCTCATAAAGGTCGCCGGATAGGATGCGAATCAATGTGAGGGTAACTTGAAAGCGGTGCGTTTGCAGGTCCGATGACATTCCATGCTCGTATATGCCTTGGTTGGTGACTCGTAGAGCTATGTCCTTCTGACCTGCCATCTGGTATGCCAGTCCTTGATAGGCACCTGCTTGCGCCCGAGCCAACAAGTATGATTTTGGCAGGCATTCCAGAGCGCGCTGGCAGTGGACGAGGCTGCGCTGGGCATCCCCTAGCCAGTAGGCGAACATGCCCCTGAAGTAGTCGGCCTCTGCGCGCAGGGCATCAATGACCCGAGGCTCCAGTTGCGGAGCGCCGCTGTCCAGCAAGGCTTCGGCTGCCTGCACAAGAGGCCGCAGGGCCTGTAGGTTCAATTGGTGCTGCAAGGTCCACGCCTTGGCCAGGAGTAGACCGGGGCGTTGCCGCACTAGCTCATCCGGCAGGGTGCGCAACCATCGCGACAGGGTGTAAAATCGATCCTGGTCCAGGGTCTTGTGAGCGTACGCCTCGACCAGTTTCGCCGCACCGGTCATGTCGCCCGCCGCCAGGTCGTGCTGCAACGCCTCCTCGACGTATCCCTGACTGGCGAACCAGGCGCCGGCCCTGGCATGGAGGGTGGCAATCTCCTCCGCACTCCATCGCTTTGCCAGTTCTTGCCGGAGCACATCTTGGAACAGGTGGTGATAGCGATACCAGCCATGTTCGAGATCGAGAGGCACTATGAACAGGTTGTCCCGTTCCAGCGTTTCCAGGTAATCCTGGCCGTCCAAAGGGATTTCGGGGAAACTGCCCGCTCCCGTGGGGGCGAGGGTGGTATTGGCTTCAGCACAGCACACAGCTTCACACAGCGGCGCGCAGAAACGATCCAGGATCGATGTCCGCAACAGAAACTCCTGGATGGCCTCCGGTTGCTGGGAATGGACCTCATGCACCAGGTATTCGACCACAAAGTAGATACTGCTTCCCTTGAGCGTCTGCAACAGGTTGCTTCGATCGGGCAGGTTGCGCAGGGAGAGGGCGGCCAGTTGCAGGCCGGCGATCCAGCCCTCACTCTTTTCCTGTAGCACGCCAATCGCTTCGCGCGACAGCTCGAGTCCAAACGTGGCCGTGAGAAAGGCCTCTACTTCTTCAAGTGTGAAGCGGAGATCGCCAGCGCGCATTTCCAGGATCTGGCCCCGGGCGCGCAGCAGGGGAATGGGTAGTAGTGGAACCGTCCGCGAGGCCAAGGTCAGATGCATCCCCTGGGGGAGGTGCTCGATCAGAAGGGACATTGCCTGATGGATGGCAGGGTCGGTAATGTGGTGATAGTCGTCGAGAACCAGAACCAAGCCCTTCGGAGGAGTTTCCTGTTCCTCGGCAGCAGGCTCGGTGAGGATCAAGATCATCTCGTCCATCTCGTTGACGAGCGATGTCACGATGGCTTCCACTGGCGGCTGCCGATGCGCCTCAAGGAGGTTGAGCGTCTTGTCGCAGGCGCCTGGGGATACAGTCTGGAGGGCGCCGATGACGTAGCTCAAAAAGACGGCCAGATCGTTGTCCCTTTGATCCAGCGAGAGCCAGGCGCTGGGATAGGGGCAGTCCTCTAGCCACTGGCCCAGCAGGGTGCTCTTGCCAGAGCCAGCCATCGC
>JASFHU010000774.1:0-3180 GCA_050123055.1 Anaerolineae bacterium | reverse complement strand
ATCACCTATGTACCGGGGATGGGTAGTTTCCACGGCCTGGTAGCCGTATACTCTGACCTGCCGGCCCCTGATGACGGTTGGCGGCAGCCGGAAATGATGGAGAACTGCCGGAACTGCTCCGCCTGCAGGCGGCATTGTCCTGCTGGGGCGATCTCTGCGGAGCGCTTTCTCCTGCACGCGGAGCGGTGCATCACATTCCACAACGAAAAGCCGGCGGACGTTCCATTCCCGGCCTGGATCGAACCCGCCTGGCACAACTGCCTGATTGGGTGCCTGCACTGCCAGCGGGTCTGCCCCGAAAACAGGACGGTATGGTCCTGGGTCGAAGAGGGCGCGGAATTCTCGGCGGAGGAGACGGCTTTGCTGCTGGCGGGTACCCCGTATGAGCAACTGCCTGCAGGAACGGCCGAAAAGCTGGAGCGGTTGGATCTGGAGCCATTTGCTGAGCTTTTGCCACGCAACCTGAACATTCTGCTGGAGCAGCGCCAATGAACGACATGGAAAAGCTGACGCCCTCTTTGGGATCTGCCGCCGTTAAAGTCTGGCAGCGTATACCGCTGCTGATCCGGGCCATCGTCGTAGGGCTCCTGGTCTTTGCAATCGCCGGTTCCGCTGCCAGAATAGTGATCCTGGCCCTCGTGCCGGCGCCCTGGTCCATCGTGGTGATGGGCGGTGTGTTGTGGCTCTACTGGAAGTACTTTAGCGGGAGCTGGTGGCCCAAGAGCACTGCCCACATCAGGCGCCATCGTTTTCGGGCCACAACGCTATCGAGAAGCGTGTGGGGATGGAGCTTGCTCGCGGCGATCCTCGGCGTGGTGGTGCTGGAAGCTGGCTTTGTAATCACCTTTCGCATCATCGAGTTCCCGGCTGAGGCGTGGACCGTAGGACACGCCTTCGATACCCTACCGGTTTGGCAGGCCTGGTCGTTCGTGATCATGGCCGCCCTGGTGGCCGGGATCACCGAAGAGGTGGGCTTTCGCGGTTACATGCAGGTGCCCCTGGAGGAGCGTTACGGCCCCGTGCTGGGGATCGCGATTGTCTCGATCGTGTTTGTTGTGCTCCATCTCAACCAGGCCTGGGCTCCACCAGTCCTCCTGCACCTGTTTGCGATGAGCGTGCTGTGGGGGATCCTGGCCACCACCTCCGGCTCTCTCATACCAGGCATAGTCAGCCACGCTGTTGCGGACGTGATCAATTTCTCCTACTGGTGGACCGACTTGGCAGGTAGCTTTGATAGGCAGCCGATTGCCGAGACGGGGGTCGATGCCCACTTTATCGCGTGGGCCCTGATCTGCATGGCATCGCTGGCCCTTTTCTTCTGGGCGGCCAGGAAAACCCTGGTCGCCAGACAGGCTCGAGGAGGTCAGAGGAATGAGTCTACGCTTCGAACATCAGAATAAGCGCCCAAAGATCCATGAATCGGTGTACGTAGCTCCGAACGCCACGATCTGTGGGGAGGTCACTATCGGCGAGAACTGCCGGATCCTCTTTGGGGCGGTGCTGGTCGCCGAGGGCGGGCCGGTGGTCATCGGCTCGCACTGCATCATCATGGAAAACGCCGTGATACGGGGCACGCCCCACCACCCCACCCAACTGGGGGATCACGTTCTGGTGGGGCCAGGCGCCTATTTGAGTGGCTGCACGGTGGATGACAGCACCTTCCTGGCGACGGGGGCCAGGGTGTTCAACGGGGCCCGGCTCGGCACACGGTCCGAAGTGCGGATCAACGGCGTGGTTCATCTCAGAACGGTTCTGCCGGCGGACACCACGGTGCCCATCGGCTGGGTCGCCGTGGGCGATCCGGCCGAGATGCTGCCGCCAGGAGAGCACGACCGGATCTGGGCCATCCAGGAGCCGTTGGACTTTCCGGGCACCGTATTCGGTCTGAAGCCAGCGCCGCCAGGGGAAACAATCATGCCCGAGCTGACACGCCGCTATGCCAGGTTTCTGGGCCGGCACCGAGATGACCGCATTGATGTTACCGAATCGTAACGCGTCGTTCCGAAACCATAACACGGATGCCACACGCCTGCGACATCGATATGCTACGATGAACGGCGGTCGAACAGACAGGAGGTAGAGCTTGCGCAGATCGATATTGCTGCTTTCAGCCGTCTACTTTGTGGCGATGATCCTACTGGCCGTTCTCATTCATCGTGCTTCGCCGGGACCGGTCTCCCAGGAGATTCTCGGCGTCGGCATCGGCAGCTACGACGATGTCTCTGGTGTCGTTTACCTTTCAGGACGACGATTAGATTGTGATCGAGTTGATGGAACCCAGGCACTTTCTTCTTGCGCGGTGGAAGTTGCGGGCCAGACGCTGGAGATCCGCGCCCGGCGCAACCCCAAGACAGAGTCCAACCAATTGGGCGGTAGGTGCGAAGCGTTTTACGGCGGCAAAGAGTGGCCGTGCCGCATCGGTTCGCGGCATGTCGGCGTGCATTGGTTTGCCTACATCGACGAACCCCTGGGTTTGACGGAAGATCAACTCGAGTCTCTACGGCGCGGTTATTTCTTTGAAAACTTGGCCGAAGAGGCATTCCTGGCCGGCCTGCTTGTGATTCCCATCCTGACCATGCTGGTGGCTATGCTGGCGACGGCTGTGTGGCTCTGGCCAAGAATCCGCCGCAAGGTGTGGCTAGTCCTGCTTGTGGCGGCGGCTGGGGTGGCATCGCTGTTGGGCACCTTTGTATTGGTGGTTCTGCTGACCCGCGGGTTCTGGGACTAGCTTGCATCTGGCCCGCTCTATCCGAGTTAGGAGTTGACACATGATGCGTATTCCTTCCGTGGGCTTGATTGAGATCGTGATCCTGGCTGCGGTGGCCGGTTTGGCGCTGCTTGCCGGTGGCCTGGTACTGGTGCTCGTGATCAGGAGACAAAGGGGCCGCTCGCATGAGGCTGATGCACCGCCTGGACCGAAGGGCACGACGGCCCGACCGTCCAATCGGGGGCTGTGGCTCCTTCTGGCAGGCCTTGTCGCCCTGCTGTTGCTGCCACTGGTGGTGATCGTAGGCGGTATCCTGGTCATCACCCCGGTCAGGAGCACGCAGACGATCCATCAGGAGCCCGCTCCCGCCGTGCACGTCGTAGAGATGTCCACACCGATGGGTCCAACGCTCTCCTCGACGCCGGCGGACATGGTTGGAGCAACCACCGAGTCCGGCGAGGGGTTGGTCGAGG
>JASFHU010000773.1:0-3183 GCA_050123055.1 Anaerolineae bacterium | reverse complement strand
TCTGGGCGATCTGCCAGGTGGCGCGATGATAGTCCTCTACCTGAACGATGGCATTGGACGGGTCGAGGACCCGAAAGTAGGCCACGGCATTGACCCGGACTGTGACGTTGTCGCGCGTGATCGCCTCCTGGGAAGGGATGTCCAGGGTGATCACTCTCAGATCTACCTTTATCATGCGATCCACCAGGGGGATGATCAAAAAGATGCCAGGTCCCTTGGCTCCTTGCAACCGTCCCAGGCGGAATATCACGCCGCGCTCATATTCCTGGACGACCTTGACTGCGGCAACGACGATGATGATCAGCAGGATGATGGCGGCGATCAGAAAAATCAGGACATCTCCCATAGTGTTCCCTCCTGTTTCATCTAGCCTCTGTTTCGGGCTGGCACCTACTCTAAGAATACCCAGACAAGTCTGGGACTCCGGACCAGGCTTGGTCCGCAGAGTCCCCAACTTGTTGGGGTCGTTTTCATCTGTGGTAGTTTGCCACGAACATGTTGACTACCTCAGGGTAGATTATACCCCATCTTGGAGCAAATGGCAACTGGGTGAGGCCGGGATCTGGGGTTTAGCACGTCTGTTGGCGAGCCAGCACCGCCGCCCCCAGCACTCCGGCATGATCGCCCAAGGTAGCAAGTGCAATGCGTACCTTGTCGGCACCGGCCTGCTGGATATAGTATTGGCGGGCGGTCACCCGGATGGGCTTGAGGAACTCGTCGCCCATGGCCTCGGCCACACCCCCTCCAAAGACGATCATCTCGGGGTCCACCAGGTTCACGATGGAGGCTGTCAATAGCCCCAAATGCCATTGTGCCCGGCTCATCACCTCGCTCACCAGGGGATCCCGTTTTCGCCATGCCTTGGCCAGTACACCACTGGTCATGCGCCCCTTGTCCTGGAGCAGCTTGGTGATGAGGCTTTTCCTGCCGGCTGCGACTCCCAGGCGGATGTCCCGCTCGATGGCGGTGCGGCTGGCCACCGATTCCAGGCAGCCCCGCTTGCCACAACCACAGACTGGACCGTCCGCCAAGACGATCATGTGGCCGACCTCGGCGGCAGCATGGCGGTACCCACTGCGTAGCTTGCCATCGAGGATCAGACCCCCGCCAACCCCTGTGCCGACAAAGATGCCAACCATATCCCTGGTGCCCCGCCCGGCGCCCAGGGCGTGCTCGCCCAGCGTTCCAAGGTTCACGTCGTTCTCCAGGCAGACCGGCACCCCCAAGGCGTCCGAAAGCCGCGGTCCCAGGGCGATCTCGTCCCATCCAGGCAGGTTGGGTGGGTTGTAGACGATGCCGGTCTTGGGATTCATCGGCCCGGGCGCGCCAATGCCTACTCCTTTCACCTCAGCCCAGTCGATCCCGGCCTGCTGGGCAGCTTGCCGGGCCGTCTCGGCAATGCGCCCAATGACGGTGTCCGGCCCTTTCTCACCCCTCGTCCTTTGTTTTGCCTCGGTGACGATCTGGCCCTTCTCGTCCACAACGGCGGCCAAGATCTTTGTGCCGCCCAGGTCCATGCCGATGACATAGGGACCGGCTTTCGGCTCTCTTACTGTCATCGTTCCCCTCTTTCCCGACTGGCTTGATCGGTGCTCTCGACTCTGGCTTGCCACCAAAGTCGTATTGCCTGGATTATAGCACTGAAGCCTGGATCCGGCAAGCTGCGGTGTTCCAGCTTGTAGGGCTGTAGCAAAGGCGGACAGAAACCTCGGTTTCTCGCGCTCGTCAAGAGACAATGCAACAAGCCTGTTCCAGCTCGCCACTGTTAATGCTCGTAGGCGTATACGCTTGTCACCCTCGCCGGCTTTTGCGCTCGTAGCGGGTCGATGCTATAATGCGCTGCAACGCATAGAGGTTGAAGGGAGGGAGCGATGATAGTCATCAATGATCGCAACGCGGAGCTTTCGGGCGAGGTGATCGAGCGCTACAGGTCGGTCGAGCCGGCCACCGTGGGCCATCTGTTGGAATTCGGTTTCTGCGATCCGGCGCTCCAACCGCTGTGGCGGCCCTGCCAGGTGGTGGGACGGGCCTTCACGGTTCGCACCACGGCCCTGGACAGTGCGATTGTGCATCTGGCCATCGACATGGCTGAGCGTGGGGATGTGCTGGTCATCGATCGCAATGGAGACCGAAAACACGCCTGCTGGGGGGGGATGACCTCTTTGGCAGCCAAGGTGAAGGGGTTGGCCGGTGCGGTGGTGGATGGTTGTGTGACCGATATCGACGAGATCGAGGAGATGGCCTTCCCGGTGTACGCCAGGGGCCTGACGACCATCACCACCAAGGGGCTGGCCCTGGAGGGTGAGATCAACACGCAGGTCCAGATCGGTGGGGTACCGGTCAGTCCCGGAGACCTGGTGGTCGCCGACTCGAACGGGGTGCTGATCCTGACCCCGGAAATGGCTGCGCAGATGGTCGAAGAGTCGGAAAGCCGACAGAAGCGGGGTCAGTGGGTCGAAGAACAGTTGCGTTCTGGAGTCAAGATCTCGGAGCTGAGCGGGGCAGCGGAAAAGCTTCGGGCTCGGATGGAGGAAGACGCCTGATCGCAGCGATGCGTGGTCCAGGGGAGGGGAGATGCGACCGAACTCGATGAAAAAGACCCTACGCGAGGGCGGCACGGTGATCTGCGTGCAACCGCATTTCCCGTCGCCCGAACTGGTCGAGTTCCTCGGCTACCTGGGCTTTGATGGCATCTTTGTGGATGCCGAACATGGCGTCGTCGGTGTGAACCGGGCACAGGACATGGTGCGCGCCGCCGATGCAGCCCAGATTCCCGCCCTGGTCCGTGTCCCCACCAATGACGCGGCGGTGATCCTCGGCTACCTGGAGGGCGGGGCCGGCGGAGTTCTGGTCCCCCACGTGATGACTGCCGAGCAGGCAGAGGCGGCCGTTCAGGCGGTGAAATACGCTCCTCGTGGCAAGCGTGGGGCGCACTCGGCGACCCGGGCGGCCAACTATGGCTTGACGCAGAGCGGGGCAGAGTATTTCGAGCAGGCCAATCGGGAGACCCTGACCGCCATCATGATCGAAGACGTGGAGGCGCTGGCGAACCTGGAGGACATTCTGCAGGTACCGGACCTCGATCTGTGTGTCATTGGTCCGGGGGATCTGTCCATGTCCATGGGCTATCCGGGCCAGCCTGATCACCCCGAGGTGCAGCGCCAGGTGGGACTGGCGCTGCAA
>JASFHU010000772.1:0-3186 GCA_050123055.1 Anaerolineae bacterium | reverse complement strand
TTCCACGGTCCGCGTCTCGATCTCGCGAAACGAACCTTTGTTGTTGATCAGATACTGCATCGCTCACTCCTCGTCGTCCAGTATACAGCAGCCGCCCGGGGCTGGCTAGCGTTATCTGACCCGCCCGGGAGCACGCCGAACGGCCTACCGAGGGGTGCTCCTGGCATAGGCCAAATGGCGTGGTTGGTGGTAGGATGGCCAAAGCGGTAGACTTTCGAAGTTTCAGAAAACTTCGAAAGTCTGTCCAGGCACACGCAACTCGCAATGGCCGATAGTGTCGCGGGGTTGTTCCTCACATTGACGACAGCCGGTTCTGTGGTATGATAGGGCCATCAGATCGAAAGGTCCTGCCTGATGACCGAGACGAGACCGATCCGCGTGATCCTGGCCGACGACCATGCCGTGGTTCGAAAAGGCATTCGCGAGTTCCTGGAAGAAGAGGTGGACATCACTGTCGTGGCCGAGGCCGCCGATGGCGAGCAGGCGGTGGCGATGGTCGCCGAGCACCGGCCCGACGTCGCCGTCCTCGACATCCAGATGCCCGTGGCCAGTGGCATCGAGGCCACGCGGCGCATCAAAGCCCATCACCCCGAGGTACGGGTCCTGATCCTGACCGCCTACGACGACGATCCCTACATCTTTGCCCTGCTCCAGGCAGGCGCCAGCGGCTACATTCTCAAGACGGCCGATTCGGCCGACCTGGTGCAGGCGGTGCGGGCCGTGTCTCAGGGAGAGTCGCCCCTCGACCCCGCCGTGACCCAAAAGATGGTGCAGCAACTGGCCACCGGCCGTCCCCTGGGCGCCCAGGCCAGCGCCGAACCGCTCACCGGCCGCGAGGTCGAGGTCCTGCGCTTGGTGGCCAAAGGACTGACCAACAAGGCCATCGGCCGGGCGCTGGACATCAGCGACCGCACGGTGCAGGGGCATCTGGCCAACATCTATGGCAAGCTCAACGCCAGCAGCCGCACCGAGGCCGTCACCAAGGCGCTCCAACAGGGCTGGCTGACCATCGAATGAGGGTTCCTGGTTGGAGGCTCGGCGCCCCATGAAGCCCTGGCAAGACCGGTTGGCGCTCCGCGTGCGAGGGCTCAGGGTCCAGATCGTGCTGTGGACCGTGTTACCCCTGACGCTGGTCCTCATCGGCGTGGCCTTTACCGGCGTCTACAGCCACGAACAGTCTATGCGCACCCTGGTGCAGGAGCGGGATCAGGCATTGGCCACGGTGAGTGCAGCCCAGGTGCGCGATCTGTTGCAGGCCAGAGCCGCGGCGCTGGAGTCACTGGCCGCTGAGCAGGCCTTCCACCACCAGGATACCGCCACCCAACAGGCACTGCTGGCTAACGCTGCTGCGGATCGGGGACTCGATCAGGTAGCCCTGCTGGACGAGGTCGGCCGTATCGTCATAGCTGGCTCGGAGCCCCTGGCCTGGGCGCAGGACGCCAGCGTGCCCGGCCTGGCCCGCGAGGTCATGGTCCGCCAGGACGCAGTTCTGGCGCCGCTGGCCGGCGCATCCGGTGCTGGATACGATTATCTGATTGCCGTGCCCGTCTATGACGAAGCAGGCACCACCTACGGCCTACTGGCCGCGCCGCTATCGCTGGCCAGCCTGGATCTGGAGCGCCTGCTTGGCCAGGCCAGGGTGGGCGCCCACGGCGTGGTCTATCTGGTGGACGGGCAGGGCAAGGTCCTGGCCCGCTCGTCATCGGAAGGGGCGCGGACCAGCCTGGCGGGACACACCGGTCTCGACGTCGTGTTGCAAGCCGAGGTTGCGGGTGCGACCCTCTGCCAGGCTCCTGATGGCGAGCGGATGACGCTGGCCTACGCCCCGGTGGCGTTTGGCTCTGCAGGCTGGCGCATCCTGGTCGAACAGCCGTGGCGCGAGGTGATCGGCCCGGTACTGCGCTACTCTCAGTTTATGCCCCTGGTGGTGGCGTTGGCGGTCGTCGTCTCGCTGCTGACCCTTTACTATGGCATCCGAGCCATCGTCCGGCCTCTCCAGACGCTGGGCGAGAAGGCCGAACAGGTGGCCTGGGGCGATTTCGAGGCCACCAGCAGCCCGGTCGGTGGCGTGGAAGAGATCGAGGACCTGCGACGCACGCTGGACCAGATGGCCAAGCGCATCCAGAGCTACCAGAGCGGCATGCATGACTATATCGCTGCCATCACCCAGGGACAGGAGGAGGAGCGGAAACGTCTGGCCCGTGAGCTCCACGACGAGACGGCCCAGGCCCTCATCGCGCTGCGCCACCAGGTCGAGATGTCCCAGAAGCTGCTGCCCCGGGATCCCGACCGGGCCGCCGCACGCCTGGGCCAGGTACGCATCCTGCTGGCCGAGACGGTGGAGGGGATCCGCCGCTTCAGCCGCGACCTGCGTCCCATCTATCTGGAGGATCTGGGCTTTATCCCGGCCCTGGAGATGCTGGCCCGGTCGAATGGCCAGGGACCCAACATCCATTTCGACACAACCGGCGGCTTGCGCCGCCTGCCCCCCGACCTGGAGCTGGCTGCCTACCGTATCGTCCAGGAGGCGCTCAACAATGCCCTCCAGCACGCCGGGGCGAGCCAGGTCTGGGTGGAGGTCGGCTTCGAGGATGCGCACCTGGTCCTGTCAGTGCGCGATGATGGGCAGGGCTTCGAGGCGCCGGCTCGGCCCGATGCCCTGGCCCGAGAGGGGCATTTCGGGCTGATGGGCATCCAGGAGCGGGCCATGCTCTATGGCGGGCAGCTCTCCATCCGCTCGGCGCCGGGCCAGGGCACCACGGTCAGCGTGCGAATTCCCTACCCCTCCCAGCCAACCCCGCCAAATGGCGGGGTCTGAACGGGCTATCTGGCGCTGTTGTCTCCCCGAATTCCCTGGTATACTCGTCCAGGTATCTTTTCAACAAGTGGGGGCCCATCTGCCCCCGATCTATTGAAAAGATACCCGTCCAGGCAATTTATGCGAGGAGGCAACAATGAGTTCAAAGAAGCGTAAGCAGAACAGCACGTCCCGCGCGGCGAAACGCTCGCGTTTCGCCAGTTCTGAGGGGAGCAAGCCCGGTGGTGCCTCTCCCCTGATCTTGATCGCGGGCGTTGTGGTCGCCCTGATCCTCATCGGCGGGGCGATCTTTGCGTTGAGCCGCCCCTCCCCGGCGGCCAGCGAAGCGGCGGCGCCACAGCTGGCCGGTGCCGCAGTGGACAGCGAGG
>JASFHU010000771.1:0-3188 GCA_050123055.1 Anaerolineae bacterium | reverse complement strand
ATTGAGCAGGCCCTCGACGGCGTGGGCGGCCCCCATAAAGCCCTCTGTGTTCAGGTAGGGCTCGGCCTCTTGCAGTGCCTGCCGGTCCAGCACTTCGGTCGGGATCCCGGCCGCGGTGAGGACCTTGGCGCGCTCGGTCCACTCGTCCATGAGGGACTGAGCGCTTCCCTCGACGGCGCTCGGGACAGGAATCAAGGCCAGAAACCCGGCCCGTCGCCACTCAAAGGGGGTGCCCAGCTCCTCTTCCAGCGTTTCCAGCCGGGCCAGCCCCTCGAGGATGAGGCGCAGGTTCAGCGGGTCGAGGTGGCCTTCGGCCACCTGGGCGCGCCCGCTGCAGGCCGCAGAGGTCCCGCCACCCAGATCACCGGCCTGGAGCAGCAGTACCCGGAGGCCACGCGGCGTCCCCTGCCGGGCCAGGTAGTAGGCCGTGGACAGGCCCAGCATCCCACCGCCGATCACGATGACGTCGTAACGCTCAGGCATCGTCCTCCCCTGTGTGTCTACCCTACGGGCAGCATCGCGTCCGCGATGTCCAGAGCCTCATCCAGGATATGCAGCCCGTCGCGCAACTGGGTCTCGCTGATGGACAGGGGCGGGATGGGGAAGAGGTGGTTCCACTTGACGAAACAGTGCATGCCCCGCTCGCGCAGCGCTGCCGACAGCCGGGGCGCAACCTGCGCATCCTGAGGAGAAGAGGGCAGACCGGGCAGCGGCGCCAGCGGCTCCTTGGTCTTTCGGTCCTTGACCAACTCGATGGTCGAAAAGAGACCGATGCAACGCACGTCGCCGACGCTGGGGTGCCGGGTCTTGAGCTCCTCCAGCCCCTCTTTGAGGATTACGCCCATGGCTTGAGCGTTCTCCACCAACCCTTCTTCCCGGTAGACCTCGACCGCCGCCACCCCGGCCGCCACGGCCAGCGGGTGGCCGGAGTTGGTCAGACCCATGGGCAGTCGCCGGTCCTGGAAACTGTCGGCGATGGTCCTCGACACGATGACCGCGCCCAGCGGCACGTAGCCCGAGGTGATGCCCTTGCCCATGGTGATCATGTCCGGCTCGATCCCCCAGTGGTCCACCCCGAACCAGCGTCCGGTGCGCCCAAAGCCGCTCATCACCTCGTCAGAGACCAGGAGGATGCCATAGCGGTCGCAGATCTCGCGGATGCGCGGCCAATAGTCGTCGGGCGGGATGATGAGGCCGTTGCTGCCGGTGACCCCCTCCAAAACGATGGCCGCAATGTTGTCCGGCCCTTCGAACTGGATCACCTGCTCCAGGTGGCTGATGCACTCGCGATGGCAAGTCTCCAGCGTCCAGCCAAAGGGGCAGCGGTAGCAATAGGGATCCATGAAATGCACCACGCCGGAGATCAGCGGCTCGACCGCCAGACGGTATGGATCGCCCGTCAAGGCCAGTGCGCCGGCCGTCGCGCCATGGAAGGAGCGGTAACGGGCCAGAAGCTTGTGCCGCCCGGTGTACAGTCGGGCGAACTTGATGGCGTTCTCATTGGCCTCGCCGCCACCGGTGGTGAACAAGGCCTTGGTCATGTCTCCAGGCGTGATCTCGGCCAGTAACTGTCCCAGCCGGGCTCTGGGCTCGGTGGCGATCCCGGGGTAGGCGTAGGCCAGCCGGGCCGCCTGCTCCTGGATGGCGCTTACGATCTTGGGGTTGCCATGGCCGGCGTTGACGTTCATGAGCTGCGACGAAAAATCTAGGTAGCGATTGCCGTCGGCGTCCCAAAAGTACACGCCCTCGCCTTTGACGGCGGTGAGCGGTTGCACCTGGCTCTGGACTGACCAGGTGAAAAAGCTGTGCTCGCGGCAGAGGTCGACGATCTGATCTTTGTTCATTCATTCACTCCTTGGGAACGACTGAAGTCGTTACTACGAACCCATCAAATCACACTCAAGAGATCTAGTCCGACACGCCCGCAATCCGGAAAAAGTTGGCCAACAGGGTACGCCCGTCGGGGCGTGCCTCGGGGTATCCGTCCGGATAGACGAGGTTTACCAGCGGATTGCGCCGGTCACAGGCACTCTCTGTATAACTCTCCGGGTGAAACTGCGTGCCGTAGACCGGCTTGTCTCGCTGCTTGATCACCTGTATGGCACAATCTTCTGTCGAGGCCAACACGTCAAAACCTGGTGGGAGGTCTTTGATTTCGCAATGGTGCACCTCCAGAAACTCTGGTGCTGTGCCCAGCCCGTCAAAGATCGGGTCGGGATTGACGACGTCGACAGGCATAAAGCCCCACTCTTTCAGACACCCCGGCGCCGAGAGGTCAGTGATGTCCGGCTCGCCGGGCCGCAGGCGACGCATCGTGGCCACGGGCGCTCCATGGGCCATGGCGATCACTTGATGGCCACCGCAAAGGCCCAGGATGGGCATCGAGGCCCGGCGGATGATGTCGAACAAGTCGGAAAAGGCTCCGTCGCCATACGCTTCAAAAGGGACCGCGTTGCCGCTGATAAGCAAGCTCGCAATGCCCCAGGCCCGCAGACGTTGGTGCGTGACGTCCGTGTAGCGCTGCACCAGGCAGGGCTGGCCAGTCATCGCCTCTACTTTGAGCTTGACGTCCATCATGTGGGTCAAGTGGGAATTCCGGTTGCCCAAATCCTCGAACCAACTATGGTGCTCCAGGCTGACAAAACAGATCACAGGATCTCCTCCAACAGGCGCTGGCAGTCGGCGGCCGAGGCCGGGCGGGGGTTGTTGGGCAGTAGGACCATGCGCGACGCCTCCTCGGCCATGGCTGGTAGATCTCGTCCGGCGATCTCGAGTTCGCTCAGGGTCGAGGGCAGGCCAAGGTCGGCCAGCCAACCCTTGACCCGGTCCATTACCTGGTCGTCGGTGAGGGAGGCCGGCAGGTCCAGCGCTGCGAGCAGGGCCGGGCGTTTGTCACCCAAAACCGGCAGGTTGTAGGCCAGACCCTGGGGCAGGAGCAGGCCGACACACAGACCATGGTGCAGCCCGTAGCGAGCAGCCACCGGACCGGCCAGAGAGTGGATGATGCCCAACCCGCTCTGGTCAAAAGCCAGCCCGGCCATGGCGCTGGCCAACATCATCTGCTCTCGGGCCAGCAGATCTTCCCCCTGGTGGGTGGCGCGCGGCAGGTTCCGCCAGGCGCGGCGCAGGGCGTCCAGGGCCAGGGCATCAGTGACTGGGTTCGCCCGGCGGCCCGCAAGCGCCTCCAG